>JACCRL010000084.1 GCA_013813605.1 Gemmatimonadaceae bacterium | reverse complement strand
CTCGGCCTCGACGCGGAGTACCGTATTCGTCTCACCACCAATCGAACGGTGGTGGTGAGCTTCGGCGGGGGCGAGCTGCGGATTCACAACAGCTTTCTCAGCGCCGGTGAGGACGTCTGGAAGGCGATCATCACATTCGTTCATGGACGCACACGGCTCGCGCGCCAGGATGCGAAGCGGAAGATTCTCGAATTTCCGGTTTTCGCCGCCACGGAGCGCACCCCGAGAATCCGGCGGCCGGAGCGAATGGATCCCGCCGATGAGCCACTCGCGCGCGAGCTGTCGCTCCAACACGGGCGCCTGAACGGGGAGCGCTTCGCGGGGATGCTGCGCACGATTCCGATTCGCATTTCGCG
Organism: Gemmatimonadaceae bacterium; assembly: GCA_013813605.1. Lineage (GTDB taxonomy): Bacteria > Gemmatimonadota > Gemmatimonadetes > Gemmatimonadales > Gemmatimonadaceae > UBA4720. The sequence continues at coordinate 5,318 of JACCRL010000084.1, read as the reverse complement.
GCGCATGAAGAGCCGGCTTGGCCACTACAGTCCGCGCGCGGAACACGCCGAGGCCGAGATCGTGATCAGCCGCAGACATATCCGGCGCGACGGATGGGCTGAGGCGCTGCATACGCTACTGCATGAGATGGTGCACCAATGGCAGGACGAGCAGGGCCTCGCCGTCGATCACGGCTCGACCTTTCGCAGCAAGGCGCGCGCTGTCGGGATCACGCCGCTCGCTTGCAGAGCCGTCGCATGACGGCCGTTCCGGGCTAAGTTTCAGTCATGGCAACCGATTTCTACAACATTGATTCGGCGCTCTCCGAGGAGGAGCGCGCCGTCCGCGATACTGTGCGCGCGTTTGTCGACGAAAAGGTTCTTCCCATCATCGGCGACTGCTACATAGAGGGACGCTTTCCGAAGGAGCTGATCCCGGAGATGGCGGAGCTGGGAATGTTCGGCGCCAACCTGCCGGAGGAGTACGGCTGCGCGGGGCTCAACAACGTTTCCTACGGGCTGATCATGCAGGAGCTGGAGCGCGGGGACTCCGGAGTGCGCTCATTTGCTTCAGTGCAGGGTGCGCTGGTGATGTATCCGATCTACGCCTTCGGCAGCGAGGAGCAGAAGCGGCACTACCTCCCGAAAATGGCGAGTGGTGAAATAATCGGATGCTTCGGCCTGACGGAGCCTGACTACGGGTCGAATCCGTCGGGAATGATCACCACCGCGCGCGAGCAGAAGGATGGCAGCTGGGTGATCAACGGCGCAAAGATGTGGATCACCAACGGATCCACGGCGCAGGTCGCGATCATCTGGGCGAAGACGGGGGACGACAAGAGCGACAAGTCGATCCGCGGCTTCATCGTGCCGACGGACACACCGGGATTCTCCGGCAAGGACCAGAAGGGGAAGCTTTCGCTGCGCGCGTCCGATACGAGCGAGCTGGTGCTGCAGGACGTGAAGCTGCCGGCAACGGCATTGCTTCCAAAGTCCGGCGGAATAAGAAGTCCGCTCATGTGTCTCACCCAGGCGCGGTACGGGATCTCGTGGGGTGCGATGGGTGCGGCGATGGCGTGCTACGAGGAAGCGCTCGACTACGCCGGCAACCGCGTGATGTTCGGGAAGCCGATCGGGGGCTTTCAGATTCAGCAGCAGCGGCTCGCTGAGATGCTGACCGAGCTGGTGAAGGGACAATTGCTCGCGCTGCACCTCGGGCGGCTGAAGGACGCCGGCACTTTCACCCCGCAGCAGGTCTCACTGGCAAAGCGGAACAACGTCAGCATCGCCACCGACATCGCTCGTGAAGCGCGCCGTCTGCTCGGCGCCAACGGAATACTCGCCGAGTATTCGTCGATGCGCCACATGGCCAATCTCGAGAGTGTGTACACCTACGAAGGAACTCACGACATCCATACCCTGATCCTGGGGCAGGCGGTAACCGGGCTGAGTGCCTTCGAAGGATGACCACCGGACTGACGAGCAACTGACGGCTGCTGGCTAGTCTTCGGTCAACAAGGTTGCAGCCTGAGCGGAGCGGATGGTCCGGGCCCAGTGCCCGGACCTTCTTCGTCTCTGAGCGCCGGGGTTGAGCTTGCCTGTATCTTTATGTGAAATCATTCACATGGAGATTCCGCGGTGAAGATTGCCGTGTGCGTAAAGCGGGTGCCTGACATGGACGTGCGCTTCAAGATCGGCGGGGACGGAACCTCGCTCGATGAGGCGGGGCTCAAGTTCGATATCAACGACTTTGACGCGTGGGCCGTCGAGGCCGCGCTGCAGTTGAAGGAAAAAGCGGGCGCCGGCGAGGTTACGGTGATCTCACTCGGTCCTGACGTCGTACAGGAGACCATCCGCAAAGCCCTCAGCATGGGTGCCGACAAGGGCGTCCACCTCAAGGCCGACCGTGTGCCATTCGACGGCTTCACCATTGCGAAGGCGCTCGCCGAGGAGCTGAAGGCGGGCGCTTACGACCTTGTGCTCTTCGGCAAGATCTCTCCCGATTCTTCCAACGGCGTCGTCGGACCGATGGTTGCCGAGCTGATGGGAGTTCCCTGCGTGACGGCGATTTCTTCGCTCGAGATCGCGAACGGACGGGGAACGGCCAAGCGCGAGCTCGAGGGCGCGCAGGAAATGGTCGAGTTCTCGCTTCCCGTCGTGCTAACAGTGGATGAGGGGCTCAACACCGCGCGCTATCCATCGCTCAAGGGAATCATGGCGGCGAAGAAGAAGCCGCTGGAGTCAAAGCCCGCGCAGCTCGCTGAGCCGCAGGTAAAGGTTCGCAAGCTCGAGCTACCGCCCGATCGAAAGGCGGGACGCATCGTCGGCGAGGGTGCTGCCGCGGTGCCGGAGCTGGTTCGTCTCCTCCAGACCGAGGCAAAGGTTCTCTGATGGCGAACATCTTTGCTTTCGTCGAGACGCGTGGCACCGACATTCGCAAGGTAGGGCTCGAAGCCGTCACTGCGGCGCGCATGCTTGCCGATGGTTCCGGTGGCGGGGAGGTGCACGCGCTGTTGCTCGGTCCGCCCGGCATCGCGGCCAAGGCTCCGCAGGCGGCGCAGCACGGCGCCGACGTCGTGATCGTCGTCGAGCACGCTGGCCTCGCGAACTACAACGCGGAAGTCGCCGCCTCGACAACAGCAGATCGCATCAAGTCGGGCGGTTACCGCGCAGCGATCTTCAGCACCACGGCGCAGGGACGGGATGTCGCACCACGTGTCGCAGCGAGGCTTGGCGTCAGCATTGTCACCGACGTGCTTTCGTTCGAGGTCGAGGGCGATGCGATCGTCGTCCGTCATCCGGTGAACATCGGCAAGGTGATTGCTACGCTCGCCATCTCGGCCACGCCGGCAGTGCTGGCGATGCGCCCCAACGTCATCAGCCCCGCGGAGAATCCCAAAGCGGGGAAGGTGGAGAACGCGCAGCCGTCGGTCGATCCGGGCGCGACCAGGGTCAAGGTCACCGAAACGCGAGTGGGTGGAGCAGGGAAGCTCGACCTCGCCGAAGCACCGGTGGTGATCGCTGGCGGACGCGGACTCAAGGCAGCGGAGAACTTCAAGCTTGTCGAAGACCTCGCCGATGCGTTCGGCAACGCCGCCGTCGGTGCAACGCGTGCGGTGACCGACGACGGGTGGCGTCCGCACAGTGACCAGATCGGCCAGACCGGCCGCCTCGTCAGCCCGGAGCTTTACATCGCCGTCGGAATCTCAGGCGCGGTGCAGCACCTCGCGGGCATGCGGACTTCGAAGACGATCGTCGCCGTCAACAAGGACAAGGACGCGCCGATCTTCAAGATCGCAGACTACGGGATCGTCGGCGACGTATTCGAGATCGTCCCCGCGCTCACCGCGGCGATTCGCGAGGCGAAGAAGGGCCACTGATGCCGGACCGCGCCGGATCGGTGATGCCGAGCCGCCACCAGGCGGCACTCCCGCTCGACAAGCTCATTCTCACCGGTCCCGCTGACGCGGAAGCGGTGCCGATGGACGTGCTGTTCGTCGGCGGTGGACCCGCCGGTCTCGCCGGCGCGATCGAGCTTGCCAAGCTCGTGAAGCAGGACAACGAGGCGGGCGGCACGCTCGGCGACGTCCAGATCGGCGTTCTCGAGAAAGCCGGAGCGCTCGGAGAAGCGTCGCTGTCGGGCGCGGTCGTCAATCCGATCGCGATGCGCGAGCTGTTCCCCGATCTCGCCGATTCCGACTTTCCGTTTCGTGCTCCGGTGTCAGGCGAGCGAGTCTACTTCATGACGGGCGAGCGGGCGCAGCGAATTCCCACGCCGCCGACGATGCAGAACCACGGCTACTACATCGCGTCGCTCTGCGAGATCGTGCGATGGCTCGGCGAAAAGGCGGAAGGAGTGGGCGTCAACATCTTCACCGGCTTTCCCGCCGCCGGCCTTCTGACCGAAGGCACGCGCGTCACCGGGGTGCGCACTACCCCGACCGGCCTGGCGAGAAATGGCGAGCCGGGCAGCGGGTTCACGCCGCCCACCGACATCACGGCGCAGGTTACGGTGCTCGCGGAGGGCACGCGCGGCACGCTGTCGCAGGCTTATCTGCAGTGGCAGAAGATCTCGTCGGCGAACCCGCAGATCTTCGCGCTCGGCGTCAAGGAAATCTGGGAGACGAAAACTCCGCTCGACGCCATTATCCACACGCTCGGCTGGCCGCTGCCCACCGATGCATTCGGCGGAAGCTTCATGTATCCGCTCACGCCGAACCTCGTCGCACTCGGCCTCGTCGTCGGACTCGATTACAAGAGCACCTCACTCGATGTGCACGAGATGCTGCAGCGGCTCAAGCTTCATCCGCTGATCCGGCCGTTTCTCGAAGGTGGCGAGATGGTGGAATGGGGGGCGAAGACGATTCCCGAGGGGGGCTACCATGCGTTGCCAGCGCGCCGGCACGGCGATGGGCTGATGATCGTCGGGGATTCGGCGGGTTACGTCGAAGTCGCATCGCTCAAGGGAATCCACTACGCGATGCAGTCGGGCATGTACGCCGCGCGCGCTGCGTTCGCCGCGCTCAGGAAGGGAGATACGACCGCGGCGGCGCTCAGGGACTACGATGCGATGGTGGACGGCAGCTTCATTCGAGGCGATCTGCACAAGCGGCGCAACATGCGCCTCGCGTTCCAGGCGAGCGGGTTTTATTTCGGCGGAATTCAGGCGACGCTGATGACCCTGACGGGTGGCGCCTTTCCCGGAAGTAAGATCGACTCGCATGCCGACGCAGAGGTACCCCGGCGAGCAGACACGGCGGCACCGCTTGTCCCTGACGGGAAGCTCACGTTCAGCAAACTCGACGCGGTCTTCAAGTCGGGGAACGCAACGCGCGACGACATTCCATCCCACCTGCTAATCGGGCCCGATGTCGGTCCTGCCGTTGCCGAGCTTTACACGCACATGTGCCCGGCTGGAGTTTATGAGCGCGATGGCGACAGGCTGGTTGTCAGTCCGGCAAACTGTATTGATTGCAAGGCCACTGATGTGATCGGGCCCCGGTGGACGCCGCGCGAGGGGGGAAGCGGCCCGAAGTACCGGCTGATGTAATTCGGGGGAAGGCACACGCTGTTGGCTGTAGACTCCCCGCTGACCTCATGTTCAGTTGCAGTTGTCAGCAGCGCTGAATCTCATAGATGTCGATCGACTGTCGAATCTCCCCTGCCGCAAAGGGCTGCGTTTCCCTCGCGACGATCGCCAGGCCCGCGGCCCTGCACGACTCGATGAAGAGCGGCGCTGCAACGCGTCCGGGGTCCGCGACGAGGGAGTGACCCGCGTCGGACATCAGCTGTTTCAGCAGTCCGGGCAGGAGCGCCGCGTATTCTTTCTCGTACAGCAC
>JACCRL010000010.1 GCA_013813605.1 Gemmatimonadaceae bacterium | reverse complement strand
TCAGATGCCCCTGTTATGTCGATGGAAGATCACGAAGTCCCTGAAGCCCTTTTTCGCTCCGCGCCTTCGATACTGCGAGCTGAAAGGTCATTCCCCAAATTCCTCCGCTGCCAGACGCGCGCTGATCGTCCCGTTGTAAAGGGCGCCGCCGATGACCGCCGCCGCCACGCCGCGATCGGCAAGCACGCGGAGATCCATCATTGTGCGGATGTCACCGGCCGCCGTCACCGGAAATTCGCAGGCGTCGGCCACATCCTCGAGCAGCGGGTAATCGATCTCGGCGACGTCCTGCTGATGGTTGACGGTGGTGATCATCACCCCCGCGAGCGGCAACGAATTCAGCTCTTCGACGACGTCGACCACGAGCCTGGCGTGGGCTGCAGTCCATCCTCGATTGAGAACCCGGCGATCGCGTACGTGCGCCGCGACGATGATCGAGCCAGGGAAGAGCCCGGTAACGCTCCCCAGCCAATCCGCATCTTCAAGTGCCCTGCCTCCAACAACGATGGCGGCTGCACCCTTCGAGAGAAGCCTTTCTACCATCGCGATTTTGCGAATTCCGCCGCCCACCTGGCAACGCAGGGGGGAATTCGTAAGAATCTCCTCAAGGAGCTCGCTGTTGGAGCCTTGCCCGGTGGCCGCGTCAACGTCGGTGAGGTGCAGGCGCTTGAAGCCGGCATCGCGCCAGTCCTGCGCCAGAGTCAACGGGTCCCCGACACTGGATCTGTCGGACGCTGAAGGATCGACGCAAATACCTTCTCTCAAGTCGATTGCCGGGATCGCGATCAAGCGTGGAAGGTGTTGCCATCATTGCGGTTTGGCCAGTTTGTGAATAAATTCACAATGTTACCGATTAAAAGATTTTCTTACGGTACAGCTACTACTGCGAGCCTTTGGAGGCCCTTCAAGATGAGATTCTATAGCTTGGCGATTGTGGGTGCAGCACTGGCGCTTGGCGCCTGCGCCGGCGGAGACAAGCCGGCCGATACGACCGCTGTCGCTGTCGACACGGCAATGCCGGCTGGCGGAATGGCCGCTGGCACGACGACCCCGGCAGCGATGGGAACAATGGCCGCAATCACCGGGAAGACGCACACGGTGAACATGGTCGGTGACGCGAAGGGATATCGCTTCGAGCCAGCCAACATCACCGTCAAGCAGGGCGACGGAATCAAGTTCATGGTGGTCTCGGGCGGACCGCACAACGTCGCCTTCGATCCCGCCAGCGTTCCCGCGGACGTGAAGGCTCAGCTCGATGCCAACATGGGCACGGAGAAGATGGGCGAGCTCTCCAGCGCAATGAAGATGAACCCGAACGAGTCGATCACGGTCTCCTTCGCGAACATCAAGGCCGGCAACTATCCGTACAATTGCGTACCGCACGTCGCAATGAACATGAAGGGCGTCGTTACGGTCCAGTAGTATTCCCGAATCCGGGACATAAGCGGCGGGGGCGCAAGCCCTCGCCGCTTTTTTGCATCATTGGGTGCCAACTCTTATGATGTCTGAATCATGACCGTTCGCAATTTTGGCCGGCTCAGCGGGGGAACGACCTACCTCTGGATGGCCTCACGGGCTCGCAACGCGCTGCGCCGCCCGGCCATCCTCGGCATCGCCGGTGGCCTGGTGTTCGTGGGTGCGCTGATCGCGTTTGTCCTTGTTCCCCGCAATGCGTCGCGGAGATCTGAGGCCGTTGCCGCGACTATCGAGGCGCGGGAAGACTCCGTGCCGGTCGTGGGGATGCGGAACCGGTCGCTCGTCGAGATCAAGACGGCCGATTCCGTGCTCGCCGCGGCGCGCCTGGCCGCCAATCCGGTGATCGTCCCGGTAATCGACACCTTCCCGCCGGCGATGATCGCACGGCGCGAATCCGTGACGACGCAGCTGGCGACGCTGAACAGGCTCATCGCCCGCGTCGAGGACGCTCCCCTGCCCAGCTCCTACCGTGCCCTCGCGGCGTCCTCGCTCGTTGCGGCGGAGGCGGGAGTTCCCTTGATGCTCGACTCGCTTGCGTCCATCGAGCGCGAGCGGGCCGCATTCGGCGCCGTCGGCGGGGTCGATCCCGTTTATCTCGCCCTCACCTCGCGGGCGACTTCCATCGGCAGGTCGATTCAGGCAGTGGCCGAATCGAAGCGTGGCGAGCTGAGGAACCAGCTCGCGGTGATCAGCCCGACGCGCGCGCCGGTCGTCCGTCCCACGATAACGGTGGATACGGCGCGTTACATCACACAGCGCGTGACGGCGCTCCAGGTTTATACCGGCGCGACGCAGGAGCTGGCGAAGATCCGCGAGAAGAACACTCGCATTGATGGAGAAGCGGCGCGCGCGCGTGACCTGGCGAACGTCGGCGCCCCACCCTGGGCAATGCTCGCCGCCGCCGTCGTCCTCGCGCTCGCGCTCGGTTTCGCGGTCGCGTTCGGACTCGAGCTGCAGCGTCCGCACATCGCCGACTCGCGCGAAGCGGAGCAGGTGAGCGGAGCGCGCGTGCTGACGGTCGTCCGTCCTCCAGAGGTGATGGTCGAGAGAGCGCGGCGGCAGGCCGACGTCGAGGCGCCGCCGCTCATCGACATCGTTTCAGAGAGCTATCGTACGCTCTATCTGCACATTGCCTCGGTGGAAGACAGCGTGCCGATCGTTACGATTACCGGAGACGAGCCCGAGATCGTCGCCACGGTCGCCGCCAATCTCGCGGCGTCCGCGGCGTTCGAGGCGCGCAGCGCCCTGCTCGTCGATGTGGACCCGACGACGAGCAGCATCGCCAGCGTGCTGCGCATTCGACCCGACCCCGGCCTCTCAGGCATCGTTACCGGCACGGCTACCTGGCCCGAAGCGGTAGTGCCGACGACGATCGGCCGCGACCGTCCGCTGGATGTGCTGCCGAGCGGGACGAAGCGCGCCGGGCTGCCGGAGCCGAACGTCGTGGAGGATGTCAAGAACGAGCTCGCGCGCCTGCAGCGGCGGTACGACTTCATCATCATCGCCGCGCCGACCAGCTACGTGCAGCGGACCGAGACGAGCATCATCCCCGGTCCTGATGTAATACTCTGCGCGCGCGTCGCGCGAACCACCCTCAGCGGCCTCAAGAGCGCGGTCGACAGTCTGCGGGGGGTCGACATGCGGATACACGGGCTCGTTCTCTGGGATGCGGAGATGCCGCAGATCGACACCCGCGAAGAGCTGATCAGCGCGTTGAACCCCGCTGCGGGCTTTCAGCCAGAGCTTGCCCCTGCGCAGTAGCGAGCCGCGTGGCTGAGACGATCCCGGATCTCAGATACACTGCCAGGCCGGTCGCGTACGCGGAGCTGAGGGATCATCTCCACGCCATACTTGAAGGTGAAAGGGACGAAATCGCGGCGATGGCAACGCTCTCGGCACTCGTGCACCATGCGTTCGGACATCTGTGGACGGGTTTTTACAGAGTCGCCGTGCCCGGGAAGCTCCTCCGCGTTGGGCCATACCAGGGAAGTCTTGGCTGCCTGGAGATTGCGTTCGGCCGGGGAGTGTGCGGAACCGCGGCCGCTGAGCGGAGGACCGTGATCGTGCCCGACGTGGCCCTGTTTCCGGGGCACATCGCGTGCGATGCGAATGCCAGATCGGAGATCGTCGTTCCTGTCTTCAATGCGAGGGATGATCTGATCGCTGTTTTCGACGTAGATTCCGCGCAGCTGAACTCCTTCGACGAGCAGGACCAGGCCGGCCTCGAGAGTCTCGTCTCATTGTTCGCTTCCGACAGATCATGAGCGTCACCGGATACTCCGACGTAGTCAACCACGCATTTGCCTTCGCCGCGAAGCACCACGACCGGCAGGTGCGGAAGGGGACGAAGCTTCCCTACCTCACGCATCCGGCTAACGTCGCCGTGATACTCACGCGCTACGGCCAGGACGACGAGACGGTGGTCGCCGGCATACTCCACGATGTCGTCGAGGATTGCGTGCGTGACGGCTACACGCAGGAGATGCTCGAGCAGCGGATCGGTGAGAAGTTCGGCGACGATGTTCTGGACACCGTGCTCGCAGTGACGCACCGCCTGCAGAGCGACGATGGCGATCCGCTTTCGGGAGAAGACAAGAAGGCGGACTATCTCGACCGGCTGGCTGTCGCCGGCGAGAGGGCGCGCTGGGTCTGTGCGGCTGACAAGATTCACAACGCGTCGTCGATTCTCGCCGACCTGAAGCGCACGGTCGATTCGCACAGCATCTGGAATCGGTTCGGGGGTGGCAGAGAGCGGACGGTGCGGTGGTACCGGGCCGTTTACGATCGGCTTGCGGAGGTCGGGTTCAAGGCGCCGATCATGACCGAGCTGGAGAGGGTCTCGCGTGAGCTCGAGCAGATGGCTTGACTGTAACTGCAACTGCAACGCTGAAAAGCCGGGAGCGGTGCTTCTCGTAGCGGAAAACGCGCTCAGTTGCACTACCGCTCTGATGTGAGGCTAGGAGACGATAGCCTCCCTCCCCTCCCCGTACGTCCGCTCGACGTAGCGCTCGAGTATCTCGAGAAACTCCGGCACGATCGTCTCGCCCTTGAGCGTGACGTGCAGCTGACCGTCCACGTACACCGGAGCCTTCGGATCCTCGAACGTCCCCGGGAGCGAGATACCGATGTTGGCGTGACGTGATTCGCCGGGCCCGTTAACGACGCAGCCCATCACTGCCACCTTCATCTCCACGACCCCGGGGTACTGCGCCCGCCAGAGCGGCATCTGCTCGCGCAGGTACGTCTGGATGTCTTCTGCCATGTGCTGAAAGAAGGTGGAGGTCGTGCGTCCGCATCCGGGGCACGCAGTTACCTGGGGATTGAAGCTCTGAAGCTCGAGCGACTGGAGGATCTGCTGTGCGACGTGCACTTCTTCGGTGCGGTCGCCGTTCGGACGCGGTGTCAGCGAGACTCGAATGGTGTCGCCGATGCCATCGGTGAGCAGGATCGAGAGCGCCGCCGTACTGGCGACGATCCCCTTGGCGCCGAGTCCGGCTTCGGTGAGCCCGAGATGCAGCGGGTAGTCGCAGCGGGAAGCGAGGCGCCGATAAACCGTGAGCAGATCCTGCACGCCGGAAACCTTGGCCGAAATGATGATGTGATCGTGCGGCAGCCCCACCTCTTCGGCAACCGCGGCGGAACGGAGCGCGCTCTGCAGCATTGCCTCGATGTAGACTTCCTTTGCCGCCTGCTGGTCTGTCAGGCGGGCGTTCTCGTCCATGAGAGCGGTGAGCAGGTCCTGGTCGAGCGAGCCCCAGTTGACGCCTATCCGTACCGGGCGGTGGTTGTCGAGCGCGATGCGGATGATGGTGCGGAAATTTTCGTCGCGCCGCTTGCCGCCGACGTTGCCCGGATTGATGCGGTACTTGGCGAGAGTGCGGGCGGTGTCGGGGTAGCGGGCGAGGAGAAGGTGCCCGTTGTAGTGGAAGTCGCCGACGATCGGGACCGTGACGCCCATGTCCGCGAGCCTGCTTGCGATCTCCGGGACGGCGCGTGCCGCTTCGTCGTTGTTGACCGTGATGCGGACGATCCGGCTGCCGGCCGCAGCCAGGTCGGCAACCTGCCTGGCGGTCCCCTCGACGTCGGCGGTGTCGGTATTGGTCATCGACTGCACCACGATCGGGTGCGCGGAGCCCACCGGAACTCCGCCGATATTCGCCGTAACCGTGCGTCTTCTTGCTGCTGCCATGCCGATTTCTTGCGCTCTGGTGAAGGAGAAAGCTAATTCCATGGCCTGAGCGGTGCATTGGAACCGAGCACTTCCCTTCCCCCGACCTCTGGAGCACCGATGGCCGATACGCCAGTTCCCGAAAAGAAAAAAAAGGGCCGCAAGGGCCTCGTGTTTCTGCTTTCGCTGCTGCTCATCCCGGCGCTTATCGTCGCGCTGTGGACGTGGGTGACGCTCGGCTACAGCTATTCGCGCGGGGACAGAGCCGGGTATGTCCAGAAGCTTTCGAAGAAGGGATGGCTGTGCAAGACGTGGGAGGGCGAGCTCGCAATGTCGGCTATCCCCGGCGCGATGCCGCAGCTGTTCCTTTTCACCGTGAAAAACGACTCGGTTGCAGCGCTGCTGGAAAAGAATCTCGGCAAGCGCGTCTCGCTCACCTACGACGAGCACCGTGGCGTGCCGACATCGTGCTTCGGAGAGACAAGCTACTTCGTGTCCGATGTGCGCATTGTAGAGCCCTGAACATCTCTATTGTCAGCCCAACAGGTCTTTGCTATTTTCTCTGCAAGTCGGGCGGGTGGGGCGTGCGGAAACGGGCGCGTCACGTTGCTCAAGTCCAGCGCAGGGTAAGAGAGACCTGCGTACAGATTGTCGAGGGTCGGGCGTAGTTCCGCTCCCGAGACACCATTTTCCAGGAGTAGGGAATGCGTACGACCGGCAAGGTAAAGTGGTTCAACGATGCGAAGGGCTTCGGCTTCATCACGCCTGACAACGGGCAGAAGGATTGCTTCGTTCACTACAGCGCGATCTCCGGCGCGGGGTTCAAGTCCCTCGCTGAGGGCGATGCCGTGGAGTTCGACATCGTCGAAGGTCAGAAGGGTCCGGCAGCTGAGAACGTAACGAAGGCTTCCTGAGGGCCTTCGGCTTTACTGGTACAATCTGGCGGGGCGTCTCAGGTGAGGCGCCCCGTTTTGCTGCGCGGCGGACGGCCGCGCCGGGGCACTGGCGCAATCTCGACGGCATAGTTCAGTCGTTCAATAACAATCTGTCCTGCCGTATTGAGGTCGATCTCGAGATGGAGTCCGCCGGGGGTTCGCAGACGCCCCCCGGAGGATATGAGCTTCTCAGCCAACGCGAGACTGCCTGGCGTGCTCAAGTCCAGGTCGTTGATGAGCATGAGGGTGACCGCCAGAAGTTGAGCGCTGGAAGAGCTGAGGCGACGTCCTCTGCCATGGCTTTCGCGGCCTACACCGGCAACCGGGTGGTGTGAAAGCAGGTTATCGAGCCACTTGGGGGTAACCTCGAGCGCAAGTGCTACGGTTGCAACAGTATACGCT
>JACCRL010000054.1 GCA_013813605.1 Gemmatimonadaceae bacterium | reverse complement strand
CCCATCCTCCCGATACCGAGATTCGGGCCCATTTTGCCCTCTTCATCGAATACCGCGGCGGGAAGATCAGCCGGCAGCACAATTACGCCTGCTTCGCTCCCAGGTGGGGTTAACTGGTTGCTTAGCCCCGCTGTAGGGGGCGTAACTGCCACTAAGAAATACACAGATGCGAGCTCGGCAGAAGTTTTGAAGCCTAGTTGCCAGGAACGGTAAAAAGGCACGTTTACTGCTTAGTCCCCGGGTGTAGCGGTCATGGGATCGCTTTAGCCAGGAGAGCAAGATGGGATTCTTCGACAAAAAGCCCGAGCCCAATTTCTCGGACGTCAAAGGTGGTTCTGGAAGCAAGAGCAACGCGCCGCTCGGCACCTCGCCGACCACGGGCGGCACGGCTGATTTCTCCGATGTGTCGAGCGGGAGCTCCTCCACGTCCGTTGGCGGCGGCTCGACCTACATCGTCAAGTCAGGCGACAGTCTGAGCAAGATCGCCAAGCGCGTTTACGGCGATGCCAGCAAGTGGGAGAAGATTCATGCAGCGAACAGCGCCAAGATCTCGAATCCCGACCTCATTCATCCGGGACTCGAGCTAACCATACCTGACGCCTGACCGGAGAAATAAAATGAAAACAATGCGCATTCCAGCACTGGCCGGAGTACTCGTGCTCGCCATGGCCTGCGGCAAGAAGGACAACGCCGCGATGAGTGATACTGTCGCGATGGGCGCGCCTGTCGACCAAATGCCGGCGGCCGGACCGGTTCGCGTAAGCGATGTCATGATCGGCAAGGCGATCGGATCCGACATGAGAGTGACGAACACGATGGACGACTTCGCTGTGCGTGACACGATTTACGCTTCTGTCGTTACCGAAGGCGCCGCAACCGGAGCGAAGCTCTCCACGAAGTGGACCTTCAACGACAAGCAGGTGGTGGATGAGAGCAGCCAGAACATCTCGCCGACCGGCGGCACCACCGTTACCCAGTTTCACATCAAGAAGGCCTCGGCCTGGCCCAAGGGAAAGTACAAGGTCGAGGTAATGCTCGATGGAGTATCGGCTCAGACCAAGGATTTCGAGGTCAAGTAGCGGCTGCACCGGATAGTAAAGCTGCCAGCTCACGGATCAACGTGGGCTGGCAGCTTTTTGCCGCTTCAATGCCGGAAAAGACAAACGCCGCAGTATCCGTGGGGATAGTGCGGCGAATCTATTGGCGGTCTCCCGCCCAATCGTGCCACGCGCGCCGTCATTGGAACTCTACGTCCTACCGAACGGCGGCGGGCAGCTAATCAAAATTGCCTACCTAATGGAGCTGAGGGGGATCGAACCCCTGACCTCTGCAGTGCGATTGCAGCGCTCTCCCAGCTGAGCTACAGCCCCGCGCGAACGCGACGAGCTGTGCTACTCCCCTGGTCGGGCTGACCCGTCGCACCGGATCAAAAGCCAAAGCCCCGCGGAACTCTGCGGGGCCGCTCTTCCTGTAAGCTAGCGGTTCCGCAGCCGATGTCAAGGTGCCACAACTGTTTCGGATCTGTAACTCTTTGCCCAGCTTCAACATACAGTTCCGGGCTACGGCAGTGGACGATGTGGCCGCGCGAGAAGTAACAACGCCGCATGATATCAAGGGCTTGTCTCTACAAACCGAAGCAGGGAGCTGAAAGTTTTGCAGTTGATAGCTATCAAGCTTTCATACTGGCGGAAGATGCCGCGGATATCGGCATTGCTTGCCTTCCACGAGATCCCTGATGATTCCGGCTGAGGACCGTCTGTCGAGAGTCCTATATTACGCCGTCATGTCTCTGACCCTCCGTTTCCTCGGCACATCCGCCGGACGCCCCACCGTCGAGCGCAACGTTTCAGCGCTCGCTGTCGTTCGCGAGGGCGAAACCCTGCTGTTCGATTGCGGCGAGGGGACACAGCGGCAGATGATGCGTTACGGAATCGGGTTCGCGCTGTCCGACATTTTCTTCACCCACATGCACGCCGACCACATCCTCGGCCTTACGGGGTTGCTCCGAACGCTTGCGCTCCAGGGCCGCACCGAAGCGATGAATCTTTACGCACCCGTTGGCTCCGAATCCATGATGTGGCGCGCGATCAGGCTGGGCAGCGACAAGCAGACATTTCCGATCAACGTCTTCGAGCTATCGCCGGAGACACCGCTTAAGCGTAAGGGATACTCGATCGTCCCCTATCCCGTCGACCACGGCGGCAAGGCCGCGATCGGCTATCTGATCGCCGAAGAAACGAGGCTCGGGCGATTCAATCCTGAAATGGCAAAGGAGATCGGAATTCCGGAGGGGCCGCTGTGGGGGAAGATCCACAAGGGCGAGGCGATCACGCTCGACAGCGGCCGAGTGGTCGAGCCGGGCGAGCTCGTGGGTGCGACACGGCCGGGACGGAGCGTCGTCCTCACCGGGGATTCGCGGCCCGCCGCGGGAACGGTCGCCGCGGCGATGGGGGCGGACATACTCGTGCACGAGGCGACCTTTGCGGACGAGGAGCAGCCACGGGCGGTCGAGACCGGGCACTCGACGGCACGCGAGGCTGCCGAGGTAGCGGCGCAAGCCGGCGTGAAGAAGCTTGTGCTGACGCATCTTTCGGCGCGATACTCGCGCGACACCAGCGACCTCGAGCGCGAAGCACGCGAAGTCTTCGCCAATACCATCGTCGCAAGGGACGGGATGGAGATCGAGGTGCCTTTCGAGAGCGGAGAAGCGGACTGACCGGCACATGGCCTGCACCACTGAACGGCATGAAGAAGATTTTCTCGCTCGCTGAAGCTGAGCGGATGCTGCCACTCGTCGGCCGCATCGTCGAGGATCTCGTGCGCGACCACCAGCGGTGGACCGACAAGGTGGCGGCGTTCGAGCTGGCGACCGTGGGTAGCACGGTGAACAAGCCTGACCCGATGGCCGAGCTGCTGCAAAGCGAAGCGCAGCGGCTGGCGAAGGACATCGAGGGATATATTGCCGAGCTCGCCGAGCTGGGCGTAACGTGCAAGGGCATGGATACGGGGCTGGTCGATTTCCCCGCACAGATGGAAGGCCGCGCCGTGTACTATTGCTGGAAGCTCGGCGAGCACGGAATACAGTACTGGCACGACGTCAACGCGGGATTTGCCGGGCGCCAGCGGATCAAGCCGCTAGCGCTCGCGGAATCATAAGAGAGGAAAATGGCGAGAGATATCACCCCGTTCAGGGGACCTGATGGCACGAACTGGGGCGTGGAGATTCAGCTTCCCGGCTCGAGTAACGCGATGATCGTCTTCCATCACCCGGGCGGCTAGACCGCGCGTCTGGATCGTTACTCGAGGGACATGTGGAGCGGACCCGAGTCCCGCAGCGTGACGTCGCGCGTTCCGATGGAAGATCCGGCAGGGGCGGACGCAGGAAAAGCTCAGTGCTCTTTTTCGCCGCTCAATGCCAATCTCGGCGACACGACCGAGGTTGGTGAAGGTTTCGTAACACAACTGCAGTTAAAGTTTCTCAGCGCGATCAAGCCTTGGACTCCGCGATCCTCTCCTTCAG
>JACCRL010000001.1 GCA_013813605.1 Gemmatimonadaceae bacterium | reverse complement strand
GTGAACCCGGTCAATGGCGAGATGCTCGTCATCGAGATGAACCCGCGCGTGTCCAGATCGTCGGCGCTGGCCTCGAAGGCGACTGGATTTCCGATTGCGCGGATCGGGACGAAGCTTGCTGTCGGCTACAGGCTCGACGAGATCCCGAACGACATCACGCGCACCACGCCCGCATCGTTCGAACCGGTGCTGGATTACGTGGTCGTCAAATGTCCGCGATTCGCGTTCGAGAAGTTTCGCGCCGCCGACCCACGCCTCACCACGCAGATGAAATCGGTGGGCGAATCGATGGCGATCGGCCGGACTTTCCGGGAAGCGTTCCAGAAGTCGCTGCGCGCACTGGAAACCGGGCGGCCCGGATGGACGGTCTCGACGACACTCGCTGATGACCGTCTCGAAGACGAGTCAATCGAAACGCTGCGCGCCGCGCTGAGGCAGCCGACTCCGGAAAGAATCTTTCAGGTGAAGCGCGCCTTCCTCGCCGGGGTTACGGTGGCGGAAGTTTACGAGCTGACGGGAATCGATCCGTGGTTCCTCGAGCAGCTGCTCGGGATCCTCGACGCCGAGCGGGACTTCGCCGCCCTGGAGCGCGTGACTAAGGAGTCGCTGCGAGAGATGAAGAGAATGGGCTTCTCCGACCGACAGCTGGCCGACCTGCGCGGAGAGAGCGAAGCCTCCGCGCGGAAGCAGCGGATAGCGATGGGGATCGTGCCCGCCTACAAGATGGTGGACACATGCGCGGGCGAGTTTCCGTCGGCCACTCCGTACCTGTACAGCAGCTACGATGAGGAAAGCGAGGCGCCGCGCAGCGGAAAACCTTCAGTCGTCGTCCTCGGCAGCGGTCCGAATCGCATCGGACAGGGAGTGGAATTCGATTACTGCTGCGTCCGCGCCGCGCTGGCGCTCCGCGAGCAGGGTTACGAGACGATCATGATCAACTCGAACCCCGAGACCGTCTCGACTGATTTCGACATCTCGGACAAGCTCTATTTCGAGCCGCTGACGCTTGAGCACGTGCTCGACATCGTCGAGCGGGAGCAGCCGCTTGGCGTCATCGTCCAGCTCGGCGGGCAGACACCGCTCAAGCTGACCGCCGGCCTCGCACAGGCGGGCGTGCGCATTTTGGGCACGCAGCCCGATTCGATCGACATCGCGGAAGACAGGCGACGCTTCGATGCAATCGCGCGCGAACTGGGAATCGCGCAGCCGGAGAACGGCACCGTCACGAACCTCGGCGAAGCGACCGCTGCCGCGGCGCGCATCGGGTATCCGGTGCTGGTGCGGCCCTCGTACGTGCTGGGCGGTCGCGCGATGGAGATCGTCTATGACGAGAGATCGCTCGAACAATACTTCGAGCGCGCGGCGCGCGTCTCGGAGGACAAGCCGGTTCTCATCGACCGATTTCTCGAGGATGCCTATGAGGCCGACGTCGACGCAATATGCGACGGGGAACGGGTCGTCATCGGCGGCGTGATGCAGCACATCGAGGACGCCGGGATACACTCCGGCGATTCGGCGTGCGTGCTGCCGCCGTACCTGATCGGGGCGGAGCTCATTGATGTGATGCGTGCCCACACGGAAGCGCTTGCGATGGCGTTGAAAGTCGTCGGCCTGATCAACGTGCAGTACGCCATCAAGGACGGAAAGGTGTACGTGCTGGAAGTCAATCCGCGGGGAAGCCGCACCGTCCCGTTCGTGTCGAAAGCAATTGGAGTGTCGCTGGCCGCGGTCGCAGCTCGCGTGATGCTTGGTGAAACGCTGGAAGCCATCGGTTTCACCGAGGAGGTCAAGCCGGCCTATCACTCGGTGAAGGAGGCAGTTTTCCCCTTCAACAAGTTCCGCGAGTTCGACCCGATTCTGGGACCTGAGATGCGCTCGACCGGAGAGGTCATGGGCATTTCTGATTCGTTCGGCAGTGCCTTCGGGAAGGCGCAGCTTGCGGCCGATAACGCCCTCCCATCGTCGGGAACCGTCCTCGTGACCGTGAACGCCACTGACAAGGAAAATGTGATGCCGATCGCACGGCGGTTTCACGAGTTTGGTTTCCAGCTCCTCGCAACCGCCGGCACGGCGCGGTATCTCGCTGCGCACGGCATCCCGGTAACGCAGGTACTCAAGGTGCACGAGGGGCGACCGAACTGCATGGATCTGCTTGTCAACGGCGAAATTCAGCTGCTCATCAACACCCCTCTCGGGAAGGGTGCCCAGCGCGACGACTACACGCTCCGGCAGGGGGCAATCACGCACCGCGTCGCATACACCACCACGCTCTCGGCGGCCAGCGCTGCCTGCGATGCCATTCTTTCCATGCGCTCCCACCCACCCGCCGTGATGTCGCTCCAGGAATGGCACGCGCTCATTCCGAAAGAGGCCGCAGTCTCGTGACCGCACCATTCATCCACGAATCCGCATACGTCGACGCCGGCGCGCAGATCGGCGACGGTACCAAGGTGTGGCACTTCTGCCACGTGATGCCGGGGGCGGTCATTGGCGAAAGGTGCTCGCTGGGGCAGAACGTGGTGGTGATGAACGGCGTCCGCCTCGGCAACAACGTCAAGGTGCAGAACAACGTCTCGATCTATGAGGGCGTCGTGCTTGAGGACGACGTGTTCTGCGGACCGTCGATGGTCTTCACCAACGTTGGCAATCCGCGCAGCCACGTTTCGCGGCGCACTGAATATGAGGTGACGCGGGTTCGCCGCGGCACAACCATCGGCGCCAATGCGACCATTGTCTGTGGCGTTACCCTCGGCGAGTACGCGTTCGTGGGTGCGGGGAGCGTCGTCACGAAGGACGTTGCTCCTTTTGCTCTCGTTACGGGCGTGCCGGCGAAGCGCACCGGCTGGATGTGCCAGTGCGGCGAACGCCTCCCCGACAGCGGGGAAGGTACGTGCGCGCGCTGCGGATCGAGCTATCGCCCCGGTGGGGAGGGAATTATCCGGACCGCCGGGGCGTGAGCGCGGAGAAAATCTTCCGCATTGCCCTCGCCGGCTGCGGCCGCATCAGCGAGAGCCATTTCGAGGCGATCAGGCGGATTGACGGTCTCCAGCTCGCGGGCGTGTGCGACGTGATCGAGGAGCGGGCGCGCGCGGCGGGCGAAAAGAACAGTGTCCCGTGGTTTCGCTCTTATTCCGACATGCTCGCGGGCGTCGAGTGCGAAGTGGTCGCGATTGCGACACCGTCCGGTCTGCACCCGGCGCAGGGAGTGCTGGCCGCCAGCGCGGGGAAGCACGTCGTCACGGAGAAGCCGATGGCGATCTCGCTCACCGGCGCCGACGAGCTCGTCCGCGCCTGCGACGACGCCGGGGTCCATCTATTCGTCGTCAAGCAGAACCGCCTCAATGCGCCGGTTCAGCTGATGAAGCGCGCGATAGACAAGGGCCGTTTCGGCAGGATCTACCTGGCGAACTGCACGGTGCGCTGGTCCCGGCCGCAGGAATACTACGATCAGGCGCCATGGCGCGGGACGTGGGAGTTCGACGGCGGCGCGTTCATGAATCAGGCATCGCACTACGTCGACCTCATCCAGTGGCTGATCGGTCCCGTGGAATCTGTCGTTGCCAAGACGGCGACCCTCGCCCGGAAGATCGAAACCGAGGACACGGGCGTTGCCGTGCTCAAGTTTCGGTCTGGAGCGCTCGGTACGATCGAGGTGACGATGCTCACCTATCCGAGGAATCTCGAGGGCTCACTCACCATCCTCGGCGAGCGCGGAACGGCGAAAATCGGCGGGACGGCTGTGAACAAGATCGAGCACTGGACGTTCGACACCCCGGACCCTGACGACGCTCTGGTCGCGGGGGCGGCGACGAACCCCCCGAACGTCTATGGTTTCGGCCACGAGGGTTACTACCGGAACGTTCTGGCGGTGCTACGCGGCGAGGCCAACCCGGAGACAGATGGGCGGGCGGGCAGAAAATCTCTCGAACTCATCCTGGGAATTTACGAGTCGGCCAAGACCGGCCGGGAAGTCGCCCTTCCGCTACGCGCAAGTGTTGCCACCGCATTGACTTAGATGCCCTGACTGGGGCATACTTAAGGGCTACACCATGTCCGTTCCTCTACTCGATCTCAGGGCGCAGCACGCCACCATTCGCGACTCCGTCGTCGCGGCGATGATGAAGGTCGTCGACGACCAGGCTTTCATCCTCGGAGAGCCGGTCGAACGGCTCGAGCGCGCCGTTGCGGAGCTGTCGCAGACGACCCACGCGATCGGGTGCGCCAACGGAACGGACGCGATTCTGCTCGCCATGCGCGCCCTCGACATCGGCCACGGGGACGAGGTCGTGACGACCCCGTTCACCTTCTTTGCGACTGCGGGTGCCATCCACAACGTCGGTGCCAAGCCCGTCTTTACCGACATCGACGCCGAGTCGTTCAACATTGATCCGGCAGCGCTCGGCGCGGCGATCAAGCCGGCGACGAAGGCCGTAATCGCCGTTGATCTGTTCGGCCAGATGGCTGCGATCGAACGGGTCGTCGAGGCCGCCGCCGGGCTGCCGGTCATCGAGGACGCCGCGCAATCGATCGGAGCGCGGCGCAGGGTCGGCGGCAAGTGGGTGATGGCCGGCGCAGCGGCGACGATCGGGACTTTCAGCTTTTTCCCGTCCAAGAATCTCGGCGGTTATGGCGACGGCGGAATGATGGTCACGCAGGACGACACACTCGCAACCCGGCTCAAGCGCCTTCGTGTGCACGGCGGGATGAAGACCTACTTCCACGAAGAAGTCGGCTATAACAGCCGGCTCGACGCGCTGCAGGCGGCGGTGCTCGGCGCCAAGCTCGAAAGGCTGGAATCATGGAGCGCGGCCCGTCGCCGGAATGCGGCCTATTATGACGCTGCCTTTGCCGGCATTGATGGCCTGCAGACGCCGTGCATCGACGCCGCCAATGAATCCATCTACAACCAGTACACCCTGCGCGTCGCGAGGCGCGACGAGCTGCAGGCCCATCTTAAGTCGATCGGGATCGGATCGTCGGTGTATTATCCGCTCTCGCTCCACCTCCAGCCGTGTTTCGGCTATCTGGGCTACCGCGAAGGGGCCTTTCCGGAGAGCGAGCGCGCGAGCCGCGAAGTCATCTCGCTCCCCATTTATCCGGAGCTGACGGAGACTCAGCTGGACGAAGTAGTTGAAGGAGTACGCGGATTCTATGGCCGCTGAACGAATGTCAAATCAAGTGAGCAATCAGTGCAACTGAAAGATCAACTCCTCCGAAAAATCGAAGACAGGTCGGCGTGCATTGGAGTCGTCGGCCTGGGCTACGTCGGACTTCCGCTCGCGCTCGAGTTCGCGAACGCCGGGTTTCGCGTCATCGGGTACGACGTCAGCCAGCGCGTGATCGACGGGCTAATGGCGGGCGGCTCGCACATCCAGGATGTTCCGGCGGCGGAAGTCGCCCGCCTCGTCAAGACGGGGAAATTCGAGGCGACGACAGACGAATCGCGGATGCAGGAGATGGACGCGATCTCGATTGCCGTTCCGACGCCGTTGGCGAAGACGCGCGACCCCGACATGAGCTACGTGCTTGCCGCCGCCGACGCCATCGGTCGCCACTGCCGTCCGGGCGTAGTGATCGTGCTCGAGAGCACGACTTATCCCGGAACGACTCGCGAGCTGATGCAGCCAAAGCTGGAGGCCGCCGGTCTCAAGGTCGG
>JACCRL010000002.1 GCA_013813605.1 Gemmatimonadaceae bacterium | reverse complement strand
GATGTTGGCGATCGAGAAATCGAACGGCGCGCGATTCTGCGCAGTGAGTGGAAGAGCGGAGATCAGAGAGAGCACAACGGCTGCCTTGCGCATGCGAATGTCCAGTGTGGGAATTGCCGAATGTGGGAACGCGGCCCGTGAATCAGTCATGTGTGTCAATTGCTCAGTAACGCGGATGAATCGGGAGTGAACTCCACCTCGGTCGTGCGTCGCTGCTTCCTGCCCGTCAGAACACTGTACCACTCGTGCGCCGAGGCAGCCAGAATTACGGCTACCGACAGCAGGAAGAAAGCTGCCACTCCGGCATCGACGCGGTCGTTGACAATCATCCTTCCGGCATCGGCAGCAGACTTCACCCCTGGCGGGAGCTGGCCCGATGCGAGTCGCGCGCGGAGCATGTCCGCATGGGCGAGGAAACCAAGCCGGGGATCGGCGGAGAAAATCTTCTGCCATCCCGCTGTCATGGTGACGGTGGTGAGCCAGGCGAGCGGTGCGAGCGTAACCCAGGCATAACGCGCCTTGCCCATCTTGATTATCACCGTCGTCCCAACGCAGAGCGCGACCGCCGCAAGCAGTTGATTCGAGATCCCGAACAGCGGCCACAACGAGTTGATGCCGCCGAGCGGGTCCATCACTCCCTGGTAGAGGAAATAGCCCCACATCGCGACAAAGATTCCGCTCGAGAGGACAACGGCTGGATACCACGAAACGCGGCCGATCGGCGCCCAGATGTGCTTGGCGAGATCCTGCAGCATGAATCGGCCGACGCGTGTGCCCGCGTCAACCGTGGTGAGGATGAAGAGCGCCTCGAACATGATCGCGAAGTGATACCAGAGCGCCATCGCGGTCGAGCCGCCCAGCACGTTTGAGAACAGGTGCGCCATTCCCACGGCGAGGCTGGGCGCGCCGCCCGTCCGCGAGAGCAGGGACCCTTCGCCGACATGCGTAGCGAGGATCTCCATCTGTGCCGGCTCGAGCGTGAATCCCCAGTTCTGCACCGCGGCGGCGGCGCTGGCCGCGGTGGAGCCGATCGCGGCAACGGGTGCGTTGATGGCGAAGTACACGCCGGGCGTGAGCACGCATGCGGCGATCAGCGCCATGATCGCGACGAGCGATTCCATCAGCATCGCGCCGTAGCCGACCATGCGCGCATCGCCCTCGCTGGCGAGCAGCTTCGGCGTCGTCCCGGACGCGATGAGAGAGTGAAATCCACTGATTGCCCCGCACGCGATCGTGATGAACGCGAAGGGAAAGATCTTGCCCGCGAACACCGGTCCGGTCCCATCGGTGAACTGCGTGAGCGCGGGCATCTGGAGTGGCGGCAGGGTGATGACGATGCCCAGCGCGAGCGCGATCACGACGCCGATCTTCACGAACGCCGAGAGGTAATCACGTGGCGCGAGCAGTAGCCACACCGGGAGCACGGAGGCGAGGAAGCTGTACGCCATGATCAGGAGCGCGAGCGTGCGCCCGCTCAGCGTAAACGCTGGCGCGAGCGCCGGATTCTCCGCCACCCACCGGCCCGCATAGACTGCGAGCACAAGCAACACGAGGCCGATCGCGCTCGCCTCGAGCACGCGGTGCGGGCGGACCCAACGCAGGTAGACGCCCATCAGCAGCGCGGTCGGAATAGTGAGCCCGATCGTCACAACTCCCCACGGACTGTCCTTGAGCGCGTTCACGACGACGAGTGCCAGCACGGCAATGAGCACGATCATGATGCCGAGCACAGCCACAAGCGCGGTGTAGCCGGCAACGGGCCCGATCTCTTCTTTCGCCATCTGCCCGAGTGATTTCCCATCGCGCCGCACCGAGGCGCAGAGAATCACGAGATCCTGGACTGCTCCGCCGAGCGCGACGCCGATGATGATCCAGAGTGCGCCGGGAAGAAATCCGAACTGCGCCGCGAGAGTGGGGCCGACGAGCGGCCCAGGCCCCGCGATCGCGGCGAAATGGTGGCCGAAAACAATCCAGCGGTTGGTCGGTGTGTAGTCCCGGCCGTCGTTCAGCCGAACGGCGGGTGTCGGGCGCGCAGGATCCATCGCAAAGATGCCGCTCGCGATGATGCGGCTGTAGAAACGGTACGCAACCGCGTACGTGCATATGGCGGCGACAAGGAGCCACGCGGCGTTGATGGTCTCGCCGCGCGAAAGCGCGAGCCGTCCGAAGCTCGCGGCGCCGAGCAGGGCGACGAGGGACCAGAGGATGATCGCGCCGATCTTCGGCTTCACGCGGCGGTCGCGGGGATGAGGAGAAGGCGCGCGGTGGAGAGGAGCGGCATCGGGGAAATTTGTCTGCCGTGCGCCCCTCCGTTAGTGCTGCAGCGCTGTATTGTCTAGTATGGGTGACTGTACGGGCTGTCGTCGGCGGGCAGCACCGTATCCTCGCGGGCGAAATCGATGAACCCGCGCGCCGGATCAGCCTCGAGCAGCACGACGCCGAGCTCGTCTCCGGGTTTCAGTCCCTGGCGACCTCTCACCAGCCTGCCCTCGATTCCATCGGGCTTCGTCTTGATCCACGTTGCCTTGCGCGATGACCCGGAGACGATGGCGCGGAACCAGTCCCCGATGCTCTCGACGAGCGTTACGGCAGCGGCGCGCTTCCTTTCCAGCCGGTCGTCTTTCGCCACGTCGGATTTCTTCGCGAACTCGAAGTCGATGAAACCGTGCACGCTGTCGGTGTTGATCAGCTTTACGGGCACGTTCTGGCCAACGCTCAGCCCCTTGTATCCGCGCACCACCCGCCCCTCTGCCGTCCCATCGAGCAGGCGGACATAGGTGCCGCTATCCGACACACCCGACACCTGAGCGTCGAAAGTCTCGCCGATGCGCGATCTCAGCCGGTCGGCAGCCGCCTTCTTGCGGCGGCTGCGCTCGAGCTTGCGCGATGCGTCCTGCGACGCGTGCTCGAAATCAATAAATCCGCGCGTTGCATCAGCGACGGTGAGCTTGAGGCGAACCGTATCGCCGACATCCAGCCCGCGGCCCCCGCGGACGATCCGACCCTCGACCGGAGGATTCAGCACGCGCGCGTAAATGCCCTTTGGCGAAGACGCCGTAACGATCGCCGTGAAATCCTCGCCGACGCGCTCGGCGAGCATTGAGGCACCGGCGACTTTGCGCATCGTCCTTTCGACCTTGCGCGCCGCTTCGCCACGCTCGGTGCAGCGGGTGGCGATGTCGGTGAGCTCGGCGTCGGTGTAGGGGGGCGGTCCCTTGGATGTTGCCGCGCGAAGCATCCGTTGCGTGACGAGGTCGGCAAAGCGGCGGTTCGGGGCAGTGGAGTGGACGTAATCGGCGACGGCGAGCCCGAAATGCCCCGCTTCGCGGCGGCTCCCGAGCCTGCGTTCGAGAACGTATATGCCGGGGCCGAGCAGCTTGACGACGGATAAAGAGAGATCGGCGAAGTGATCGGGATCGGCCTCCCTTCGCCGGGAGAGGAACCCGCTCAGTGCGACGCTGTCCGGCGTATCAGGGAGCGTCTCGTTGACTTCGGCGGCCAGCTCGACGATGCGATCCCACCGTTTTGGCTCGCGCACCACCCGCCGCAGGGAGGCTGAGCCATTCGCAATAAGAAAAATCGCGACCGAGCGATTTGCGGCGACCATGAAATCCTCGATCAGGTCCCGGGCGCGATTGCGCCGGGCGACGGCGAGATCGACAACTTTTCCCCGCACGACCACCGGCGTCGCTTCCACGCTCTCGAAGTTGAGGGCGCCGGCAAGTGTCCTTGCCTGGCGCAGCCGCTGCGCCGCCTCGTCCTGGAGACGTACCTGGTCGCCGAGCTCCTTCCAGGCGGCGACCGCCCGCGGAGCCGGGCCCGTGCCCTCGAGCCACATGCCGACACCGTCGTAGGTGAGCTTGGCCCGGTTGTGAACCATCGCGCGGTAAACCGATGCACCAGACAGCGCGCCGTCGCGTGCAACCGTGAACTCGATGACGACAGCGAGACGATCGGCGCCTTCGTTGAGCGAGGAGAGGTCGGTGGAGAGCCGCTCGGGTAGCATCGGGAAAACCGCCACCCCCGTGTAGACCGAGGTTGTGTTGGCGGCGGCGTGATCGTCGGCCGCCGAGCCGAGCGGCACCAGCGATTCGACATCGGCGACACCAATGCGCACGACGATGGAACCGTCTGGCCGGCGCTCCGCTACTTCAATCTGGTCGAGATCCCGCGATTCGCGGTTGTCAATCGAAGACCAAGGCAGCGCGCGGAGATCTAGAGTGCCGGGAGGGAGAGACCCTACCGCTCGTTCGTCGAGCGACCGCACCTCGCGCATTACGGCCGAGGAGAATTCCGGCTCGAACCCATTCTGGCGCATTGCCGCAACGGCAACCGTGCGCAGGCTGGGGGCGGGGGCGGGGCTCGTCATCGGGGACGCTCAACGCAATTACTACTCCGCGCCCGCCGAGCACTGGGATCAGGCGAGCGGCTTCCGGAACTGGATGACACGGTCCACCTCGGAATAACCGCTCGCGACGTGCGCTTCGAAGCTGACGACGTTGTCGAGCAGCGCGTCGGACGCCATTTCCCTGTAGCCTTGCGAGCGTGCCCATTCCTCAGCGGCGGCGAGCAGCGCACGGCCGTAGCCGGCAAGCCTGACATCGGGATCGACGTACCACGCCTCGACGTATCCAACAGGTGAGGAGTCGCACCCGTCGGCGTAGGGCCGGCTGCCGGCTTCGACGTATCCGCATATCGATCCGTCCGCGCGCTCGGCAATGAAAACGGCGGCGTCCGAGCGAGCAAGGGTCGCCCGCATCTCGTCTTCGTGCTCGGCGCTCCCCGACGACTGATCGAGCGCCTGGCTCATTCGGCTCCATTCAGGCCAGTCACTCTCTTGAAAACTTCTTATCTTCATTGGTTCAGACTGGTTGCAATGTGTGCCGGCACATCGCGAGGGGATATTCCGACGTAGATCGTCCGCGAGACTACTGCCAGGATCATTCCGCCAAGCGTGGCCG
>JACCRL010000446.1 GCA_013813605.1 Gemmatimonadaceae bacterium | reverse complement strand
GGACGGCGGGATTTGAACCCGCGACCCCCTGAACCCCATTCAGGTGCGCTACCGGGCTGCGCTACGTCCCGTCCGCAAAGTTTCTGCGGTCAGAGCGCGTAATCTACCTCAGCGACCCGATGCGTTCAACGAGACTGCTCACTTCCGGTGCGCTGAGCCACTCTCTGGGAGGGAGGATCTTCCCGACGTAGAACTCGCCGAAATCCGCGTATTTCGCGCTCACTTCGTCGAAGCGCATGTCGGTAACGAGCTTCTTGAACTCGAGAGGATCGGCAGCGAAGAGCGTCACGCCCCACTCCCACGCGCTAAAACCGATTGCGCCGGTGATCACCTGCTGCACGCGGCCGGCGTAGCGCCGTCCCGTCGTGCCGTGCGAGTGCATCAGCGCGCTCCGCTCGTCGAGGGACAGCGCATACCAGTTCTGCCTTTCGCTCCGGCGCTTCGACATCGGATAAAAGGAGACGTATGGCATTTCCGCCGGCAGGTCCGGGTAGAGCCGCCGCGTCACGTGCGCGCTTTCCCGCTCGGCATCAACGCGCGTGGCGAGATCCTTTCGGTACGGATCGTCACCAACTACACCGCCCCTCTCGCCAGCGGATCGGGCAAGCTCGGCGGTGATGTGATAAAGCCCGGCCTCGGTGACACTCAGAAACGAGTAGGACGGCTGCAGCACCGCGGCCAGCTCGCAATCGGCGAGAACATTCTGCGCTTCGCCGATGGCGTCGAGCGACTCGCGGAAGTGGATCACCAGCAGGTCGCTCGTCGAGCCGATGAGCCGCACGAACGAGCTCCAACCCGGCTTGTCAGTGGAGAGCGCGGTAATCGCTGCCTCGCCCATCCGCTTCAGCGCTTCTCCGCGGGCGTCGAGATTCTTTCTGTCGATCCTGAAAATCTGGTGGAGGGCGTACCAGCCCTCGAGCGTTTCCGGCGGGTGCGCGATCGGCGTTGCTGTCATCCGCTTAAGCTACTCGGACCCGACCCGCACGGGCGAATCAGAAAGTCGCCCGCTTGGCAACCAGCTTCTCGACGAGGTGATTGACGGCTCGCTCGGTCGCATGACCGATCGCCGACTCCTTGAAGTTTTTCTTGTCGCTGCCTCCGCCGCCGCCGCCGTTGGCGCCCATCCCGAAAATGCGGAGCCCGCCGCCCTTGTTCGAAACGCCCTCGGCGTTGACGCTGGCGATGATCTCTCCGGTCGCTGTGTTCACCACGCGCGCGGTAAGCTTCACTTCGGTGCGGTGCTTCCTGTAACCGAGCATTCCCATCGTCGCCATGTTGGCGGCGAATCCGCCGATGTTGTGCTCCTCGAAGCCGAACTTCGTCACTGACCCAGTCACCATGTACTGCGCGCCGAGGACGCTTGCGTTGCTCGCCACCGCGACTTCTGGCGTAACTACCGCGCCGGCGTTGATCTTCTGCTCGCTGATCACGGACTCGAGCGCCTTGCGCTCCATGAGGCGGAACTGGCCGGTCTCGAGCAGCTTGTCCACCAGCATGTCGGCGATGCCGGTGCCGAGCTGAGCGGGGTCGTAATGCTCGTTGGTGTTGTCACCGCGCATCGCGGCGAGGATGGCCGATAAACCGCGCTTGTCCTTCACGTGGGCGGAGACCGTGCCCGACTCGAAGTTCATTACCATCAGCGCCGTCCGCTCGGCCCTGGGCACAATTGTGGGACCGAGTGCAGGGGCAGGGGTGGCGGTTTCGTTGGAAATAACGGCGGGAAATGATTGAGCGGCGCTGGACGCGGCCTGCGCAAGAGTTGTCTGCGAAACTGCACAAAGCAGGGTAGCGCACAGAATCGAGGATTTCATTGGAGCTCCGTATTCGGGGTTGTTGCGCAGGCTATTCGAGACGGAAACCAATGGGTGGTTCGTCACGCCCCGACGATACAACTCTGCCGCGGCACCGGGAATACGTACCCTTACGTAGGAGCAGGACCCCTGATCAGGTGGCGGGTCCGCACTTCATGACCCGCCTGGCGTGCTGGCACCACGCGCAGAGCTGGTCCGAACTCGCATGATCCCATGAGGGCGGGACGGGAGCGAGGCGGCGCTTTTCACCTTCGCTCTCGAAACAGAGCCACCCTTTCTCAAAGTCGGGCGACACAAGAGATCGAGCCGGCGTGCCCCGCGGCGTGAGTCGCCTGCTCGCCACGCGGCGTTCGATCGCGGAGCCGACGCGCATGTCGCTCGCCGCGACTCTCCGGTCAACCCTGCGGCGCTCGGCGGAGGTGGGTAGCACCAGCCACACTTCCCACTTTCTATCCGCGGAATCCGTGAAGGTTCGGTAGCTCACCCCGCCCTCCCGGCCGTCGTCCTCGGTTTGATTGCGCCAGGTGTGGTTGTCATCCTTCGTACGAGTGCAGAACAGAGGCCAAGATTGCCGCTTTTGCAGCCATTTTTTCACGAAGTGGAACGTACGTTTAGCACCATGGTGGAACTCATATTGATGTGCTAAGGAACTGCGCTATCTGACGTGCGCGCGCTCCACCTTATCGAGCAGAAGCCGCCGCGCGGAATCGTCAAACAGGACTCCGTTTGCGACGACGGAGCTGATGCGGGTAGTGTTGCGAATGTCGGTGAGCGGATCCGCGTCGAGGAGCACCAGATCCGCGACCTTGCCGGCTTCGATGGTTCCCAGGGAATCCAGCATGCCGAGGTAGTCAGCGGCGTTGAAGGTCGCGGCACGCAGCGCGCCTAGATTTCCGAGTCCGCTGGTCGCGAGCAGCGCGAGCTCGTCGTGAAGGCTGAAACCGGGGTAGACGTAAGGCAGCGGTGCGTCCGTGCCAGCCAGCAGCCTCACCCCGGCACGGTGAAGCTCAGCCGTGCGCTCGAAGCTGTAAAACGAGCGCACGTCAATGGAATCTGTGGGCGTGAGGTCGGTGATCCTCCGCTTCCAGCCTCCCTGAACGATCGACGGAACGTATTTGAGGAGATCGCGCCTCGTCGAAGCTGCATCGAAGAAATGCGCGTATGGCTGATAGACCGAAAACGTTGGTGTAACCCACGTGCGATTCTTTGCGAGTAGCGCCATCACCGCCGCGCACTTACCCGCGTCGTAGGACTCCCGCATCGAGCGAGCCTGGGCGCGGATGATCTCGGCCTTGTGAATGGGTTCGAGCTTGCTCGTATCAGAAAGACCCGCTCGCAGCGATGCGTCGCGAGAAGAGCACGCGCGCATCAGGTCATCCTCGTGCTCGATGCTGCGTTGGCCGGCCGCAGAGGCCTCGGCGAGTGTCACGGAATAGGGGACGTGACCGGCGAACGGGATGTTCACCGTTCGCGCTTCGGCCGCCACCGCGAAGTAGGCTTCGCGCGGAATCCACGAATAGATCTTGAGGAAGTCGGGCCGCCCGGCTCGGCTCGCGAGCGTATCGACAGCCATCGTGCCATCGGCGGCAGTAGCAACCTTTGCGACGTACCCAGCGTGGCTGACGTTTCCGTCAACCCGCGCGCCAACAATGAGTCGCGGTCCGACCTCTCGCCCCGCCGCAATGTCCCGCCGCCAGCGCAGGGTGGTGTCCACGTAGTAGCCCATGTCACGCGCGCCGGTCACGCCGTTGGCGATCATAAATGGGCCAGCAAAGTCGGAGAACGTGTACGTGAAGGCGTGGACGTGCATGTCCCAGAGGCCGGGTATCAGAAATTTCCCGGTTCCGTCTATTCGCGTTGCGCCGCGCGGGGCGGGCGTCGAGCTGGAGGGGCCAGCGGCAGTGATCCTGTTCCCGGTTATGACGACGGTCTGATCGGGAAGTCGGCGTCCTTCTACAACATCGATAACTGTGACATTGGTGATCGCAATCTGCGCGGGGGCTCCGGTCCCAGCCGGGCACGCAGCGAGAAATGCGGCCGAAGCCGCGCCAATTGCGTTGCGCAAGTAAAAATTCACGGCGCCGCTGCGGGCTCGCGGACTTTGGCGCGGACGACGGGCTTCAGGACACTCCTCTGGCTCGATGATCGCAGCCGTGGTTGCGAAGAAGAGCGGGCGACCGGACTCGAACCGGCGACGTCCAGCTTGGGAAGCTGGCATTCTACCAACTGAATGACGCCCGCGAATTCAATCGAGAGCCACAGTTGAGATTTGAACTCACGACCGCTCGATTACGAATCGAATGCTCCACCCTGAGCTACTGCGGCAAGTGCTTCAGCAGGAAAACAAAAAAGGAGCCTTGAAAGGCCCCTTTCCTGTTCCCATTTGCAATCCGTGTCAGAATGTCACGGAAGTGCTGGCCGAACAAACCGTACTGCCGGCCTCACAAACCTTGTACGTGAATGTCCCGATACTGCCTTTTGGAAGAGTATCGGTGTGGATTCCATCGTTAGGTGTCGTAACCAACAACACGCCGTTCCGGAAAACGTCCACGCTTGTGGTCGTTGCGCCCGACCAGGTGAGATCCACTTTGGCAATGCCCTTCACCTTGTATCCCCTGAGGGTAAGGGAAATCGGGCTGGCGGGTGCCGTGACAGTCACGGATTTTGACGTTGAGCCCGTCGCTCCGCCGTTATCGGTCACGGTCAACGTGACTGTATATGTGCCTGCCGCGGAATACCCATGCGCGGGATTCTGCACCGTGGAGGAACTCCCGTCTCCAAAATTCCAGCTCCATGATGCGATAGTACCGTCGGAATCCGAGCTTCGGTCCGTAAAGGAGCAGGACAGGTTTGTGCACGAATTGGTAAAGGCAGCTGTCGGTGCGCTATTACCGCCTCCGCCTCCTCCGAAATTGTAGCGCGACAACACTGGATAGTGATCGCTAGTCGTCGTTCCGTAATTCGTTATATACGTATCGACACGGTAGACCTCCGCCGAATTAGCCACATAAGTCGCATCGCCTTCGTTCGTGGTGAGATGATGATCGATCATGTCTGAATAGTTCACCGTCGATGCGATGCCTGCATCCGACAGCGCCTTGGTCTCGAACCGGAAGGTGGTGGTGGCATCTACAAAGTTCTTGTACGGAGACGCGAGGCCAATGTTGATCGAGGTGTCGACGTCGTCGTTCCAGTCTCCAATGACCCAGACTTTCTGCGAAGGATAAGTCGCGTCGACATAGCTCTTGAG
>JACCRL010000411.1 GCA_013813605.1 Gemmatimonadaceae bacterium | reverse complement strand
TCCACGCGGCGGGTGTTTCCCCCGCGCTCGCTCGAAGGGCTCAGCGAATGCGTCGGTGAATAGGGCGTTCCGTAAGCGCGGTCGCTCGGGAAGGTCAGCGAAAACGATGTTCGGCTCGTGGACTGATCGGGGGTCTCTCCCTGCAGTGTGCGGAGGCCACGGAAGTAATCGATGCGGAGCGCATCTCCTTCACGTGGTGCAACCATCTGAAACCTGACGATGACTCGCTTCTGCTCACCCGGGGCAATCGGAAAGATTCTCGCTCGCAGCAGTCCGTATCCCATCCATTCAAGCAGTGCAGGGTCGCGCTGCGAGCGCACGATCTCCTCGTATATCTGGCGGGCGCGGTCGGCATTCATCGTTTCGCCCGCGATCATCTCGCCGTTGATCTCCAGCTTGAGATCCTGGAACGCGGCGCCCTTTGGCAGCGGAAACATGTAGTCCGCCTCGCCGACGCGGCTGCCGCGATTGACGAAAGTCTCGGTTATCTCGTAGCGCAGCACGCGATCCGCGAGCGTTACCCTCACATCGCTGCTTTGCCGGGCAACCGAAGGTACGGTCGGTACACCGCACGGCGGGCAGGGCTGGCCGACGATGCACGGCCGCATGGGGCAGGGCCACGGCCGTGGCGGCATCCGCGTTTGCGCGGAGACAACCGAGGAGGTGAGCAAAATGGCGAGTGCAATGAGTGCGCGCATGGGATACCGGGAAGTTGGGGTCTACCATTGAGACGATACCCGGGGGAGATCTTGCACACGGCCCAACGACTCTCATTAGCTGCAACTGAGAAATACACAGATGCGAGGGGTCAGAAGCATAGTTGTTAGTTGCTAGAGAACTAACGGCCCCTCAGGCGCGGAACTGCTGAGAAGCTTAGCAACGACGGTGCAGTTGTCTGGGCACCTCGGCTGCTGGACCTCATTAGGCTCGAGGGGCAGTGTGCTCTCTGCTAGATGTTTCATCCTCGCAACTGGCATCTACGCCTCTGACCGCTCGCATCTGTGTATTTCTCGGTTGCCCTTCAACACAGACGGCACACCCGTTGCTTAATCAAGTACTCAATCAAGGGAGACCGAATGCCAAAAAAGACAGCTGAGCCAGCCGCGAAACCCACCACTACCCAGGGCGATGGCGATCCGGGCACTCGCTCGGGCCAGCCCAACACCGAGGACGTTCCCTCGCACCCGACCCAGCACAAGAGCGGTTACGGTGGAGAGGGCGGCGCACCGCGCACCTCATCGGACAAGCGGGAGAACCCGAAGCGCTGAGCGGTTCGCCTTAAGAGATGACGCTCAGCACCGCCGGAATTCATCACGTCACCGCGATCGCCAGCGACCCACAGCGTAACCTCGACTTCTACGCCGGTACGCTTGGCCTCAGGCTGGTCAAGCGCACGGTCAATTTCGACGATCCCACGACGTACCACTTCTACTTCGGTGACGAGAGCGGCAAGCCGGGCACCATCCTGACGTTTTTCCCGTGGCCGAACGCGCGGCGCGGGCGCCAGGGAGCAGGCCAGGCGGTAGTCTGCTCATTCGCGATAATGCCGGCATCGGTCGGGTTCTGGATCGAGCGGCTCGTCAGGTACCAGGTCGAGTTTCAGCAGCCAGTTCTTCGGTTCGAGGATGAGCGCGTCATTGCATTCAAGGATCACGACGGATTCATGGTCGAGCTCGTCGCGCATCCGACGGCCGAATCCCGCACCGGGTGGCCGGGAAGCGGCGTCCCCACCGAGCACGCTATCCGCGGCGTGCACTCGGTCACTCTCTGGCAGGATGCCTGCGAGCCGACTGGAGATCTCCTTACGCAGACGCTCGGTTTCCGTCTCGTGCGCGAGCAGGGAAGCATCTATAGGTATGCCACCGGGGACGGTGGGCCCGGCACGATCGTCGACCTTCGCTGCGTGCCCGGCTTGTGGCGTGGCACATCGGGCGCGGGGACGATTCATCACGTCGCCTTCCGCGCGCCCGACGAGGCCGCACAGATGGAAGCCCGCGCACAGCTCGCCCTGCTCGCCTACACCGTCACACCTCAGATGGACAGGGATTACTTCAAGTCCATCTACTTCCGCGAGCCGGGTGGCGTGCTCTTCGAGATCGCGACAGATGGCCCCGGATTCACGATCGATGAGCCGCTCGAAGCCCTCGGCCAGGCACTGCGAGTGCCCGACTGGATGGAATCGAGGCGCTTCGAGATCGAGGCACTGCTCCCGAACATTCACGCTCCCCTCGAATTGCACGGACCAAATGCATGAGTGACGATCTCGGTTACACACATCGTTACGTCGCCGCATCCGATCCCGGATCGCGCGAGACGATAGTCGTGCTTCACGGAACCGGGGGAACCGAAAACGATCTGATCGGCATCGCCGAAGCCATTTCGCCCGGCGCCGCCATTCTCAGTCCGCGCGGAAATGTTTCCGAGAACGGGGCACTTCGTTTCTTTCGGCGCCTTGCCGAAGGAGTGTTCGATCCCGCCGAGGTGCGCGCGCGCGGCGAGGAGCTGGCCTCTTTCATCCGCGCGGCGACGGCGCACTATCGGCTCGACGCCGGGCGCCTGACCGCACTTGGCTACTCGTACGGCGCGAACATCGCCTCGACCGTGCTCCAGCTCGATCCTTCGCTGCTTCGCGGAGCGATTCTCTTTCGCCCGATGCTGGTATTTGAGCCCGCCGCCACGCCGGATCTGGCCGGGAAGATGGTCTTCATCTCCGCGGGGCGAATGGATCCGATCGTCCCCATGAAGAACGTGGAAAAGCTGGCGACCCGACTCGGGGAAGCGGGGGCCGATGTCACCCTCAAGTGGCAGCTCACCGGCCACAATCTCGCTCCCAATGAGAT
>JACCRL010000443.1 GCA_013813605.1 Gemmatimonadaceae bacterium | reverse complement strand
TCGCGCGCGCCCACTCGCGGGTTCTGGGGCCCAAGGCGGTGAAGTATCTGACTGCGGCGGGGCAGACCGCGCTCGGCAAATACGCCAACCGTGAAGCGGCCGACTATCTCACTGCTGCGCTCGAGCACTGGGATGTCGCAGAGTCGGTTGATGACACTACTCAGAACGACCTGGTCACCACTCTGGCCAGAACGCGGCAGCGCCTCGGTGAGTACGAAGAAGCGATGCGGTTGTGGGAGCGTGCACGCACCACGGCGAATGCCGGTGAGGACAAGTCAGCGCGCGCAGGCATCGACCACCGAATGGGACTCGCGTGCTACTGGAGCGGAAAGTACGAGGATGCGCTCCGGCACTACGATCTTGGTCTCGTGGAAGCGCCGTCGTCTTCCGATCCGCTCGTTCTCGTCCGCCTCAGGCTGGCAAAAGGCATTTGCCTCCAGGATCTGGGCCGGCTCCAGGAGGCGAAAAACGAAGTGGAAGCGGCGCTCGCCGCCGCAACGGCCGAGGGTGGAGAGAAAGACGTTCTTCTCGCAAGGGCCCATCGCGCGCTGATGCTGCTCTACACATGGACAGGACCGCTCGAGCTCGCGCGGGAGCATGGAGTCGCGGCGCTCGCGCATGCCGAGGCAGCGGGACAGGGAATGCTGGAGTGGACTGCGCACTGGGGCATGGCGCTGCTCGCCGGAGTGACGGGTGATGCGGCCGCCGTCGCGAGGCATCTTGCGGCGAGCGAGCACGTCGCGGAGCAGCTTCGCTCGCCCGTCCTTCCGTTATGGTCCGCCGAGCTCGCGGTGCAGTATGCATCCGGTGTCGGCGACTGGAACACCGCCATCGAGACGTCGGAGCGTGCGTTGCCTGCCGCTCGCGCGCTTAATCAGAAGACACTGCTGCCTCGGCTGTACGTGTGGTCGGGTCTGATCTACCTGTGGCGAGGTGCGACGGATCGGGCCAGGGAATACTTCGATCAGGCGTGGAAGCTGTCCGGCGCAGGCAATGCCGCCGCGAACGACCGGGGACTCGATGTGCCGTCGATCATACCAGCGCACCTGGGAATTGCCTCCTATCACCTCGCGATGGGAGATGCGAAGGAAGCAGTGCGCGTTGGCGAGGAGGGACTCGCGATCGCCGACCGCACTGGCTACGTGGTATGGGCACTGCAGTGGCTGCTGCCCACCATCTGTGAAGCATCCTTGATTGCCCTCGACTTCGAGCGCGCGGCAAGGCATTCCGTACGAATGCGCCGGGACGCTGAGCGGCTCAGCCACAGGCTCGGATTGGCGAGCGCCGACGCATGCGACGGATTGCTGGCAATCCACCGCGATAAGGATGTCGCAAAGGGGGTGGCTCTCCTCCGTTCCGCTGCCGAACAGCTCGAAGCGGTCCCGTTTCCCGCGCAGGCGGCGCGCATCCGGCGCCGGTTCGGGATCGCGCTGCTGGAGATCGACGAGAGGGATGAGGCGATGCGCGAGCTGAGAAAGGCGCACGATGTGTTCGCGCGACTCGGGGCAACGGTGGAGCTCGACGGCACGCGCGAGGAAATGCGCGACCTCGGTGTGCGTCCCCCGCCGCGGTCCGTCACTACCGGGGCGCTCGGCCTGACAGGCAGGGAGATGGAGATCGCGCGCATGGTCGCTTCGCGTAAATCGAACAAGGAGATTGGCGGAGCGCTGCAGATCTCGGCGCGTACGGTGAGCACGCACCTGTCCAACATCTTCGTGAAGCTGAGCGTGGGCTCACGGGGAGAGCTGGCTGATTTCGCGCGGCAGAACGGGTTGCTCGACACCTGAGGCGCAGCGCGCCGCTCTGCTCTGGCTCGACTAAATTGCGGCGATGATCGAGGACATCCTGGCAATGAACTTTTCGCATCGCGTCCGGCGTTCGCCGCTGCTGCTGATGTTGCTGGCGGCCGCGTGCGTTCGCGCTTCGGCGGGCGGGAGTGGTGCCACGCTGCCGATCAACAGTGCGGAGACGGCGGTTGCGCCCGACGCGGCGGCAGACAGCCTGCTCACCGACATCACGAGCCTTGACCCGACGATCATTGTCGAGATGCGCTACGCGACAACCAACAATTTCACTGGCGCAACACTGCCTGGCTACCTTGCGAATCGGGCTTTCCTGAGAACGGATGCGGCGGCGGCGCTCGCGCGGGTGCACGATCGCCTGCGCCAAAATGGCCTTGGCCTCAAGGTTTTCGACGCCTATCGGCCGGTGCGGGCGACCGTTGCGATGATGGACTGGACGGATCGCGTGAACAGGCGCGACCTCGTGACAAACGGCTACATCGCCAGCCGGTCGCGCCACAATCTGGGATTGGCGGTTGATCTGACGCTCGTCAATCTGCGCAGTGGCGCTGAGCTCGATATGGGAACGCCGTTCGACACCTTCTCGGAGGCCGCGCATACAGCCAACGCGACCGGGAGCGCGGCCGAAAACCGGCAGCTTCTGAAGTCAGCGATGCAGCGACAGGGTTTCACCAACTACGACAAGGAGTGGTGGCACTTCAGCTATTCGATTCCGGCGCCGCTCCGCTTCGACCGGGTGATTCGCTAGCGCGACCCGCGCCGTCCTCGCCGGCGCGCCGGTCCGGCATCGAGAAGGCGAACACCGAACCCTCGTCGGTGAAATCCGCCCACGCGCGGCCGCCCATTGTGGCGGCCGTTTCACGTACGATGCTGAGGCCCAGTCCCGTACCTTCAATGTGGGACGCGGAGTCCTCGTGGGCCCGGAAGAATCGCTCGAAAAGGCGGTCGCGCTTTTCAGCGGGGACGCCAATGCCGTTGTCGCGCACCTCGACAACAATTTCGTAACCGGCGCCGTCCGGGCCGGCGGACCGATAGGCGACGATATCCACCCAGCGCTCCTGCTTCGCGGGGTCCGAATACTTGATTGCGTTCGCGATCAGGTTGGAGAGACACAGCTCGACCGCGGCGGCACTGACCTCGACGGTGGGAATATCGGTCGATAGCCTGATCGCCACGCCGCGCGCTCGCGCCGCTTCGCGGAGCTGTCGCGTCACCTCGGCAGCTGCGGCCGCAAGTCCGACGTGACGCGCCTGCCGCGCATCCTGGTCGAGCCGTGAAAGCTCGACGAGGTTCTCCAGCGTCGCCTTCATGTTGGCGGTGTTGCGCAGGATGATCGATATCATTTTCGTGCGCTGCTCAGCGGTCACGGAATCCAGCTCGAGCACTTCGGCAGCTCCGGCGATGGCGCCGATAAGGTTCTTGAGCTCGTGGGTGAGGGCACGGTTGAAGCCGCGCAGCCGCTGTTCCCGCTCGCTGAGCCGGTCCTTGACGAGGCTGAGGTAATGCGTGATGGTAGCCTGCTGTATCAGCGCAACCGCCAGATACAGACGGTGCGCGCAGGCGAGCAGCTCGCCGCGGCTGCACGGTTCATCGATCTCATCGACGGTGCGCGAGAGGAACGAGAAAAGAATCCCGCCAAAAATCTCGTACTCCTTCAGCAGCTCGTATTCGTCGAACCCCTGGGTGTAGCGCAGCTCGCCGAGCTCCATCGCCTTGGCGACGACCGGCACCTCGGCGAGAATGACCTTTTCCGGGTTCTCGATGTAGTCGGCGATGCCGTCGATCAGGATCGGCACGTGATCGAGCAGCGCATCGGTGGGGAAGATGCGGTTGGGGTCCAACTTCACCCTGGCGCTGATGCGGTCGAGCCACCGGCTCGTGAGGTCTTCACGGTTCACGCGCATGCGCGCCGCCAGCGTTACGGCGAGCTTGCAACGCTCGAAAACCTCGATGTCCCGCTTTCCCGACTCGTCCAGCCCCATTGTAATCTGTCTCGCCTCCCCTTTAGCGCCCATATCCCCGTCAGTCAGTGCGTATTCCATGCCGAAAGGGGGGCCCTGACAGGCCTTGATGGTGGGAACGGAGTGTGGCTGCGGGTGAGAGGCGGCGCTGCGCCAGTAGTCGCTCAGC
>JACCRL010000332.1 GCA_013813605.1 Gemmatimonadaceae bacterium | reverse complement strand
CTTGTGCCCGTTCACTTTGGCGGGCACGTCTGTGAAATGGGCGCGCTATCCTCGTTGGCCCAGTCTCGAGGCTGGGTGATAATCGAGGATGCCGCGCATGCGCTCGGCGCGAGCTATCGCGTCAATGGCGCCGACGAATTCAAAGTGGGGGCGTGCGCGCACAGCGACCTGTGCTGCTTCAGCTTTCATCCAGTCAAGCACATCACTACCGGGGAAGGCGGGGCCGTTACGACGAACAGCGAGAGCCTCTACAAGAAGCTCCGGCAGTTCCGCACCCACGGCATCACAAGGGACGAATCGCTGCTGCGACAGCACGACGGACCATGGTACTACGAGCAGCACGCACTGGGTTTCAATTACCGCATTACGGATTTTCAGGCCGCGCTCGGCCTGAGCCAGCTGAAAAGGCTAACCGGATTCGTAGCGCGACGCCGCGAAATTGCCGCGCGGTATGATGTCGAGCTATCAGGCGTGGTCGATGCCATTGCCGCGCCGGACTGGTCCGTCAGCTCGTACCATCTCTACGTCATCAGGGTAGCAGCCGAGCACAGGCTGGAGATATTCAACCAGCTTCGATCGGCTGGCCTTGGAGTCAACGTGCACTACATCCCTGTATACAATCAGCCATTCTACCGGGATCTTGGATTAGCGGCTGGCCGGTTCCCGAATGCCGACCGCTATTACTCCGAAGCGATTACGGTGCCGATGTACCCGGATCTGACGGACGACCAGGCGGCCTACGTGATCGCGCAGATTCGCGGCGCCGTCTCCGAACGGGCGATTCATGATGAATGATTTCGCCAGCATTTCCAAAGTCGTGATCGCGGGGCGCGAGGTCGGGCCTGGATTTCCGGCGTACCTGGTTGCCGAGCTTTCGGGAAACCACAATGGCAGCCTCGAGCGAGCGCTGGAAACCGTGCGCGCCGCTGCGGCAGCGGGCGCCGACGCAATCAAGCTTCAGACCTACACCGCGGATACGATGACCGTCCGGTCGAACGATCCGATGTTTGTGGTGCCGGGCGATGGGCCGTGGGCAGGCAGGACCTTGTACGATCTGTACGAGGAAGCACACACACCATGGGAGTGGCACGAGCCCCTCTTTCGCGCGGCGCGAAGCGCTGGCATCGCCATTTTCTCGACCCCGTTCGACTCCACCGCGGTTGATCTGCTCGAGTCGCTCGAAGCACCCGCCTACAAGATCGCTTCCTTCGAACTGACGGACGACGCCCTGCTGCAGTCGGTAGCCGCAACCGGTAAGCCGGTAATCATCTCCACGGGGATGGCGAGCCTCGAAGAGATCTCGCATGCGCGGGGTGTGCTCACGGCGGCGGGGACGGGAGGAGTGATCTTCCTCCATTGCACCAGCAGCTATCCCGCGCCCGACAACAGCATGATCCTTTCCACGATTCCGCTTCTAAATCGTGTGACGCAGTGCCCGGTAGGTCTGTCGGATCACAGCGTCGGAACGACCGCGCCCATCGTCGCGATTACACTCGGTGCGTGCTTCATCGAAAAACACTTCACCCTCGCGCGCGCGGACGGCGGAGTCGACAGCCATTTCTCCGTCGAGCCCGCCGAGTTTGCGAAAATGTCCGAGGAGATACGTCGGGCGGAGGCGATGGTCGGCACGCCTTCGTTCGGGGCGGGAGTTGCCGAAGAGGGCAACGTTCGCTTTCGCCGATCGCTGTTCGTCGTGCGGGACGTTGCCGCTGGCGAGCCGTTCTCCGCGACCAACGTGCGTGCGATCAGACCCGGATTTGGCCTCTCGCCACGTTTCCTGCAGGTCGCCCTCCTCTCCCGCGCGAAAAGTGACGTGAAAGCGGGTACGCCCCTGAGCTGGACACACCTGGTTGGCTGATCGACAGCGCGTCGTCGCGATCGTTCAGGCGAGAATGGCAAGTACTCGCCTGCCGGGTAAGGCAATGCTTCCGATCGCGGGGAAGCCGATGCTCGAGCTGGTGCTCGACCGGGTCGGCCGCTCCAGACTGATAGACGAAGTCGTCGTCGCGACATCGACACAAAAAGGGGACGACGTCATCGCCGACTACTGTGACAGTCGCGCGTGCCGGTTCAGTCGTGGCAGCGAAGAAGATGTGTTGTCCAGATATCGGGATGCAGCCCTCGCATTCGACGCGGACATTGTCGTCCGCATCACATCTGATTGCCCGCTCATGGATCCGAGTGTGCTCGACCTGGTTGTCTCGCGGTTTCTGGAAGCCCAGCCCGCTGTTGACTATGCGGCGAGCACGCTCCCACCGCGCACATACCCCAGGGGGCTAGATGTTGAAGTATTCTCGATCAGCGCGCTCGAGCGTGCCTTCGTCGATGACCAGGATCCACGCTCTCGCGAACACGTCACACCGTATATCTATCGCCACCCGGAAATCTTCCGGCTGCTTCGCATCGCTCACGCCCATGATCTCTCGGGCCACCGCTGGACGGTAGATACTCCCGAGGACCTCGCTTTTGTAACCGCCGTTTACAAGGCCTTCCCGGGGCACGATTTCGGGTATGCGGACGTGCTTGCCTTCCTCGAACGTTCTCCGCACGTCTCCCGCCTCAACTCCGAGGTTGTGCAGAAGCAGCTCGCTGAATGAAAATAGCCCTCGTCGTCGACAATCCCCTGCGCGACTTGCCGGGACTCGTC
>JACCRL010000439.1 GCA_013813605.1 Gemmatimonadaceae bacterium | reverse complement strand
GGTTGATGCCGTGCGTTGCGGACGAAAGTGCCACGACCACGAACACACCAACGGCGACGCCGAGAATCGTGAGTGCGGCGCGCACCTTGTTTGAGCGGATTGCGTCGAGCGCTATCCCGACCCCTTCGAGAATCGTGAAGAGGGCTGATCCGATCTTCATTACTCCGACCTCAGCGCCGTAATGGGGTCGAGTCGCGATGCCCGCGTTGCCGGGTAGACACCTGCAATCACCCCGACGCCTGCGCCCATCGCGATCGCCGCGAAGATGGACCACGGTGCGACCGCCGCGGGCAGCGGTGAGACTGCCGCTATCAGCTTCGAGAGGCCGATGCCGATCATCACTCCGAGGGCAGCGCCCACTGCGCTCAGCGTGGCGGCCTCGACGACGAACTGTGACAGAATGTCACGGCGGCGCGCGCCCA
Organism: Gemmatimonadaceae bacterium; assembly: GCA_013813605.1. Lineage (GTDB taxonomy): Bacteria > Gemmatimonadota > Gemmatimonadetes > Gemmatimonadales > Gemmatimonadaceae > UBA4720. The sequence goes on along the minus strand of JACCRL010000439.1, from coordinate 2,099 downwards.
GCGCTTTCCTGATTCCGATCTCGCGCGTGCGCTCGGCTACGGCGACGAGCATGATGTTCATGATGACGAGACCGCCCACCACGAGTCCGATCGCGGGGAACGCAGTTCCGGCCATCGTCATGATGCTCTTCAGCTTGTCCATGAAGGCAAGCGCACTCGCTGACGTCTCCATGAAAAAGTTGTCCGGCTCTCCCGGCCGCAGCTTCCGGCGGCCGCGCATCACCTCGCGCACGGATTCCATCGCGTCGGTCATTGCCAACGCAGTGGGGAGCTGCACCATGATGCCGTCAACATCGCCGCGCGGGTTGGTGGAGCGGTGCAGGGGAGAATTGAACGGAGCGATCGCGACGCGGTCGAGCGAGAGGCCAAACACCGATCCCTGTTTTTCGAGAATCCCGATCACGCTATAGGGAATCCCGCGGACGCGAAGCTCCCTGCCGAGTGGATCGAGGTCGCGGAAGAAGTATTTGGCCACTTCATCACCGATCACCACGACGGGCGCGCCGAGTGTTGCTTCCTGCTGCGTGAAGAGACGGCCGCGCGCCACGTCGTACTTCTTGATCGTGAAATAGTCACCATCGACGGCGTGCGCCTCGACCTGTTTCGGGCGCGCGTACTGCGACGATGCCTGGAGAAACTCCTGGCTCTCGACGGCATATCGCGCCCCGGCAGGCAGCACGCTCGCTACAAGAGGAAGGTCCGAGTGATAAAAGCGAGGGCGGCGCTGCCACTGGCGCCACTCTTCCTCGGTGCCGGCGCCGTCGCCGAACCACGGGAAGCGGCGCAGCGTGAACGTGTTCACGCCGAGCATCTTGGCGGCGAAATCGTTCTCCATGTAGCTGCTCATCCCCTGCACGATGGAGATGACGGCGATTAGGAACATCACACCGATCGTGACGCCAAGCAGGGTGAAGAAGCTCTTGAGTTTCTGGACGCGGATCTGCGCCAGCGCCAGCCAGATCGCCTCCCTGAATGGCACCTTACCTGGCCGTTGCCGGCAGGCTCGCCGTGAACCGCTCGCGACGGTCGTCGCTCGAGATGAGGCCATCGCGCAGCACGATCACGCGGCGCGCATGAGCCGCGATGTCCGGCTCGTGCGTCACCATGATGACGGTCTGTCCCTCTGAAGAAAGTCCCTCGAACACGCGCATGATCTCTTCCGATGTCGTCGAGTCGAGATTCCCCGTCGGCTCGTCGGCAAGCAGGATCGTTGGCGTGTTGACCAGCGCGCGGGCAATCGCGACACGCTGCCGCTGGCCGCCCGACAGCTCGTTCGGCCGGTGATGGATTCTGTCGCCGAGCTGCACGCGCTCGAGGGCTTCGGTGGCGCGCCGCTTCCGCTCGTCGGAGGGCACGCCGGCGTAAACCAGCGGTAGCTCGACGTTGTGCAGCGCGCTCGCGCGCGGGAGCAGGTTGAAGGTCTGGAATACGAATCCGATCTCGCGATTGCGCACACGCGCCAGCTCGTCCTCACTCTTCTCCGACACGAGCATGCCGCTCAGCCAGTATTCGCCGGCATCCGGCGTGTCGAGGCAGCCGATGAGGTTCATCAGTGTGGACTTGCCGGAGCCGGATGGGCCCATGATCGCCACGTACTCGTTGCGGCGGATGGCGACATCGACACCGCGCAGCGCGCGCACTATCTCGCCGCCCATGTCGTACTCGCGCTTCAGGCCACGTGTGACGATCACCCAGTCCTTGTCCGGTGCCGCACCCGGCACGTTGGTCACTGCCTGTCGCTCGGCGGTAGTGCTGAGCGGAGCCTCCTCGCCGATCGCCGTCATCAGGACTTCTTCTCCGCGCCAGCGCCCGCTTTTTTCGGCTCGACCTTCATCTCCTTTACGAGCGCGCCGTCCTTTAGCTCGCGAATGGCCTGGTACGTTCCGCCGACGATCTTCTCGCCCTCCTTCAGGCCGGTAACGACCTCGAAGTATTTCTCGCCGGCGATGCCGGTTTTCACTGGGCGGAACGTGACCTTGTTGTCCTTGCCGACAACGAACACGCCTTCCACGTCGCGCTTGCCGACTTCCTTCGCCGGAGCCTTGCGCCCGAGCGTGAGCGCGCCACTGTCGCCCTTCGCTACCGGCTCGTCTTCACGC
>JACCRL010000318.1 GCA_013813605.1 Gemmatimonadaceae bacterium | reverse complement strand
CGCGGAATCATAAGAGAGGAAGATGGCGAGAGATATCACCCCGTTCAGGGGACCTGATGGCACGAACTGGGGCGTGGAGATTCAGCTTCCCGGCTCGAGTAACGCGATGATCGTTTTCCATCACCCGGGCGGCAAGACCGCGCGTCTGGATCGTTACGCGTGGGACATGTGGAGCGGACCCGAGTCGCGCAGCGTGACGTCGCGCGTTCCGATGGAAAAGATCCGGCAGGGGCTGACGCAGGAAAAGCTGGATGTTCTTTTCAGGCGCTCGATGCCGATCTCGGCGACGCGCCCGATGTTGGTCAAGGCTTCGTAACTGCAACGGAGAGGGACGCAGTTGCCCGCCGGGAGAAGCATAGAGGCTTAGTTGCTGGACAACTTGGCCGTGTTTGCTTCCTCGGCTTCTGGAACCGGCCGTAACTAGGCGCGAGATTCGGCGATTCTCTCTTTCAGGCGAACCTCGCGTCGCTCCTTTGCCGCGTCGTAGCGGCGAATCTCATCCGCCGTCTCGGGCCTGACTGCGGGAACCGGGGATGGTTTTCCGTTCCGGTCGATCGCAACAAAGGTCAGATAGCAGGAATTCGTGTGGCGCCGAACGCCCGTCACCAGGTTCTCCGACTCGACGCGCACGCCGACTTCCATCGAAGTCTTCCCGACGAAGTTCACGCTCGACTTCATGATCACGAGGTCGCCAACGTGAATCGGCTCGCGAAAGTCGACGCGATCCACTGACACCGTAACGCACGCCTTGCGGGCGTGGCGAATCGCCGAAACGGCGGCCGTCGTGTCCATCATCGAGAGCATGACGCCGCCGAAGACGTGGCCGAGGACGTTCGCATGCTGCGGCATCATCAGCTGCGCGGTCTCGTGCTGTGTTTCTGCGACGGTGCGGGTCTCGCCTTTGTCACTCATATGGATGATGCGCGTGTTGGTGTCACCCGCTTGACGGCGCGCTTGCGCGATACCATCTGGATCTGCTGGCCGTACCCGGTTGCTTCGTTGAAGGCGCGGGAGAGTGATTGCCGCGTACGGGCATCGACGCCGGGCTTGTCGAGCCAGAAGATCTGGATGTAGTTCGACCCGACGAGCCCGAGTCTCCACTCCCGGCCGCGGCGGTCCTTGAGCAGAAGCACGTTGGAGTGACGCGCGGAATCGTAGCGCGAGACGATGTCGTACTTCACGTGGCCCCACTTTCTGCTGTTGATGTTCCCCTTTCCGGCCGCTTCCTGAACCGCCGGATCGGACATCACCTTCGTCAGCTCGACGATCTTGCCGTTTCGCACATCGATCACCGCGCGAGTAGTGTCGTCCTGCTGGCGGTCGGGATGGTCGACGAAGACGCGATGCTCCAGCGCCAGGTAGGGCCCGAGGACGTTGAGGATGTCCGTCTCACCGACGGCGGTCAGGCCGACATCTTCATCAGGGTCCTCCTCGGGATTCAGCATCCTCGCATAGGGATGCTCCTTCCGGTAGCTCGCCGCGAGCGCGACGACCAGCGTGTCATCGTAGATCATCGTCGAATCACCGGTCGCGAGATCACGGCGGAAGATTCGCTCGCCCGTGAACAGGGCATCGGGAAAGGAGCGGTTTACCTCTTCGACGTAAATTTCATAGTAGTGCTGACCGGTCCGTGCCAGAATGAGCGGCGAGCCGCGTACGCGCAGGCCGCTCTGGTCACTTTGCACCCAGTAGGTCTGGTCGCCAGCGGATACGAGGAATTCCGCCGCCGGCGGTGGCGGCGCCGGAAGCTTGCAGCTCCCGCTCGCGACGGCAGCCGCAGACCCGATCATCAGACGAAGTTTTCGCATCCCGGGGCAAATATATACTGAAGGGCTTCCGGCACGGTTAAATTGGAGGAGGCCCTCCCTCCCATTGAAATGAAAATCAGTCTGCTTTTCCCGATCGTGCTTCTGTCAGCGGCGGCGTGCTCCGGCTCGCCCGACGCCAAGGGTGCGCAGCAAATGCCTTCCGGCGCTATGCGCCCGAACGCTCCGTCCACGCCAGCGGCCGCGGATTCCGTGCGGCCGGCCCAGGCGCTCTCCGCCAATGGCCATCCGACCTCGCCCCGACTCGACTCGCTGATCAAGGGAACCGCACCGGTC
>JACCRL010000316.1 GCA_013813605.1 Gemmatimonadaceae bacterium | reverse complement strand
GGCGCGACGTTCGCAACCGCGGAAACCGATGAACCGGCCCTCTTGGAACGAATCCGCGCGATGGCGGCCCCTGCGACCAGGAGTGCGGCAATCAGCGCCACGTACCCCCACCGCGGAAACGTTCGCGCGGGGACAGCGTCGGAATGCGCTGGCATCTGGAGCGTTCTCGTCGGCGAGGGCACGCGTGCCAGCACAAGGCCGTGCGGTGCTTCGGGAAGGTCAGACTCCTTTACGAGGACGACGCCGTCCAGGTGTTCGATCAGTTGCGCCAGACCGGGTGCATTGGTCCGCGTGACGAGCAGAAGGAGAGCGCCGACCTGCTCGAATCCCGCCGCAAGCCGCTTCCACCGCTCGTTGCCGATGATCTCCTCGACCATCACCGGCTCGGTGCCGCTCGTCATGATGAAGAGATTCGTTGTCTCCTCGGTCTCGCGGCCGATCTTGTTGAGCGAAACGCCGTAGAGGAAACTGTCGGAAATGCCGTGCGGGTCGGCGTCACCAGCGAGATGACGAAGCGGCGGTAAATCCCCCACGAGATCGCCGACTACAACGCGGCGGTGACTCGCCTCCGCCCGTGCTATTCCCAGCGCAACGTTGGCCGCCGCGTTCGGGTCGCTCGATGTGATTACCGCGGAGGAATAGCTGACCAGCATCGAGGCGACCTGCCGGCCGGCGTCTTCCCAGGCCCCCGCTCTCCCGCCGGCGGCATGTGCCCTCAACGACTTTCCTCGTAGATCCAGTACTGTCGTCCCGAGGCGCGGCCAACATTCTCGGCCTCCAGGCGAGAGTTGAACGGTCCGAGCACGACCCGGTACACGGGCGAGCCACCGGCATTGGTCGTCACTACGCGAGCCCTTGCGCCATTGACCGTGATTGACGATGCGACGGCTCGCGCCTGGGGCTCGTTGAGAATGGCGGCAAAGGAAACGGTGAATCCCGCCGCCCGTTGCGGGACGGTCGACGGCGGAGGAACAGCCGCACCCCCGGCGCTGTCAATTCCCGGCGGTGTCGAGCTCGCGGCGGTGGAATCCATCGGTATGCTGTCGCCGCCGAACGTCACGGGCTGGTCGAGGCCCTGGGCGCGAGGACGAAAGCCGTCCCACGAAAAGAAGTACCAGAAATCACGTGCGCCGTTCTTCACCGTTCGGTCCGCCTTCAGGGTGGCGGGGCGGACGAAGCGAACATCTCGCTCGCCAAGGAGGGCGAGCAGACCGTCGGGCGTAATTCCCGGGAGATCCTGCGCCCAGCGCGTGGCCACCGCACCGACGAGACGGTTGGCGCCGATTGCGATCACCCAGGCCGAGTCGGCGCGAGGGAATCGCGCCAGCAGGTACCGGCCAAGCGGATCCATGCGCAGGTCGGAGGGTGCCGCGGGGGTCGGGATTCGCGTCTCGATGAGGCCGGAATACCGGTCCACAACCGCAATCTCGGGCTCTGTCGCCGTCGTGACGTAAAGCCTGTCTCCGCTCGGTGTCGTAGCGAGCGAGCGCACGCGGCTCTTGAAGCTCATCGACGCGACAGGCGACAGGTCAGCCGCCTTGACCCCGACGAGCCCGCTGTCGGCCGTGAAGTAGAGCCTGTCGCCCACTTGCGTACGTACGGCGCGCCCCGTCAGCGGCAGCACCGCGCTGTCGAGGATCTCCTTGTCGGGCGGACGCACACGCCAGAGAACCGTGCTCTCGCCGCGATTGGCGGCGATGATGAGATTGCCATTCGGCTGTGCGAACACGGCCCGCGCCGGCGAGGGGAGGTCGAGCTTCCAGTCGCCGCCGCTTGGATTCATCCGCAACACACTGCCTGTAGCGTTCACGCCGTAGATGTCGGCGCCGTTCGCTGACGAAAGCGAAGTCAGCTTCGTCTTCGAGGCGGTGCGGCTCTCGCTGAGCCTCAGGTCGATGCGCGAGGGTTGGTTCTTTCCATCGACGAATGCGATGCTGCCCGCTTCGGGCTCGAAGGCGAGAACGCGCGTGACCGCGGGAACCGATGCCTTGCTCCAGACTGCCGAGTCGAGGAGCGGGTACAGGTACACGCGAGCCGTACCCCCTCCGCGCGGGACGCGGAGGAGGAGAGGATCGGTGCCCTGACTGCGGCGTGATGTCGGGTTAGAGCGCTCGGGAGCTGTCCTGTCCGCAGTGCACGAGACAACGACGAGCGCCAGAGCCAGGATCCGGCGCAACGGTTAGAAGCTCGCTCCCAGCGAGAAGGTCCAGTTCGGCTTTCTCGCATGCTGCTGCGGTACGGCGTAATCCCAGCGCAGAATCGCCAGGTTGAAGAGATTTACGCGGAGACCGGCACCGTAGCTGGTCAGCGGATAGCGCTGCGTCTCTGAATCGTAATTTTCCGGCCTGGTGAGGAAGGGCTTGAGCCCTTTGCTCCAGGCAAGGCCGGCGTCGCCGAAGATGAGCCCGTCAACCGGCGGCAGCCCGAAGCTCGACCCGACGTCGAAGCGCCGGATGATGGGGAAGCGCAGCTCCGCGTTCGCCACCACTACTCTGCTTCCGACGAGCTCGGCGTTGTTACACGTCGGGGTTTCGCCGAAAGCCGAGGTGCAGTCGTAGGGATTGAAGTTGGCGCGATCGTACCCACGCACGAAATCGGGGCGGCCGATGTACTTGGGGAAAAACCCTTCGTCGCGGCCGATCGACTGCGAGGTCAGGACACGCGTGGCGAGCGTCAGCGTATTGAAGATGATCGGATCGTAGCGGCGGTAATCAGCGAGAAGATCCGAATAGCTCAGCTTGCCCAGCGTGTGCGCGGCCTGAAAGCGCATCCGCCGTCCAACCACCGGCCCGGTGTTTCCGAACAGCGTGTTGTCGGACACGAACGCAGTGGAGGGAGTGAGATAGTTGATCGATGGCCGCGACTCTCCGTCTACCTGGCGCGTGTCGGCGCAAAAGCTGTTGTTGCAATCGGTAACGAGGGAAACGACGCTCTGGCCGATGGCATTGAACTGAAGTGCCGTCTCGAAGCGGGTGAACCGGTTGATCGGATATTGGCCCGACAGGAATGCGCTGCGAATGACGTAGCGTACGTACGAGGACGAAAATCTCGTGAAGCCGCTGAACTGCTGGCTGCTCTGCGTGGCCGGTACGTAGACTGGGTCCTGGGAGATGCCAGTCGTATACTGCAGCCGGCGGCTCAGGTTGGCGTACCCGACGAACACGCTCGCGTCGCTCAACCGGCCATAAATGTTGGCCGAGACAGCGAGCTGGTGGTTGCCAAGCAGATCGCTGAATACGAAAGCGGTGCCGCCCGACGCGGTCCCGTAGTTGGGCGTGTAACCAATCGAGGGGCTGGAGATGTAGTCGGGATGGAGCCTCACTTTGTACGCCGCCTCCCGGAATCGCGAAGTGTCGGGGAGCGCAAAGTCGGGATCCGCGTTCAGCGCCGCGACGCTCGCCGCGGTATTTCCGGACGACTCGGTAGAGGGCACCACTGAAGACTGCCGCGCGCCGGACGGGCCGCGGTAAACGGAAGTCGGAGCGCCAGCGCGCGGCCGCAGTGTCAGAGAGTCGAGACGGCGCAACGTGGTGTCGGGCCGAATATATCCGGCCGCGAAATCCCTGGTCGCACCCGGCACAAAGGCGGCCTGTTTCCGGGAGCGCGGATTCTCCACCATCCATACCGTATAGTCGCCGCGCTCGTAATACGTGAACGCCAGCTTGTCGGCGCCGCGCGCCCAACTGAGCGCCGGACTGTACTCAGTGATGGCCGAAACTCCGCCCAGCACGTTGGTGATCTGGTAGTGCTGCGAATCGGCAAAGTCGAACAGGAATACGTTCGGAATCCCCGTGCGGTCGGAGATGAACGCAACCTGCCGTCCATCGGGAGACCACACGGGGTTCAGGTTGAGGCCGCCTTGTGCCGGAAGCGTCTGGATGGCGGAGGTCTGCGCGTCGATGATGCTGACTGTCCACTTCGCCAGCTTGAGGTTGGCGAGGTTGGTGCCCGGGCCACGGTCGCTCGCGAACGCGATCCGCGTTCCGTCGGGAGACCACGACGGCTGCAGGTCGCCGTATTTGTCGTTTGTCAGTTGACGCAGATTTTTACCGTCGACGTCAACGATGAAGAGGTCGCTCAACCCGCCACGCGTGCCGCTGAACACAATACGCCGGTCGTCGGGGGAGAAAGCCGGACTCGTCACGCCATCCAGGGGCAGATCGAGCCGCTTTCGAACTCTTCCCCGCGCAACGTCGAGAATGTAGAGAACGTCCTTTCCCTCACGCTGGGCCGTGAACGCCAGCGACTTTCCATCGTTGGAGAATGAGCTCTGCGAGTAGAGCAGGCGCAGCTCCTCGAAGCTTGGATTGACAGTGCTCTCGACGAGGCGCTTGATGCGCTTGCCGGTGCGGGCGTCGGCGAGCCAGAGATCTATGAACAGCTCACCACGCTTGGCGTTGCCATTGGAGAGGAAGGCGATCAGCGATCCATCGTTCGAAAGCGCCGGCGCGAGGAAGATTTCTCCGCCACTCTTCTTCGGAGTGAGCAGCGGCTGCGCGAAGCTGCGCGGCCGGTCGAGCGTTGCTGCCTGCGGCAGGTACTTGGCCAGCACTGCCTCCCGCCAGTCATCGCTCAGCTCATGCAGCGTGAGTCCAAGCTGCCGCTGGAACGCGCGCGCGACTCCGAGGGTGGTCGCGTTCTGCAGGATCTCACCGACCGCGGCATCGCCCCACCGCTCGCCGATGTACTGCCAGAGCGACTCGCCGTAGCGGTAGGGAAAGTATTTGTCGGGCCGCTCCGTCATCTGGGCTATCGTGGGCACGTTGCCGGTGACGGCTGCGTCACGCAACCACGACGCCGTCAGCGGGTGCTCCGGTCCGATCGACAGATACTCGGCCATTCCTTCCATGAACCAGAGCGGGGGATCTACCTGGGCCAGGTTCTGGAGATTGGCTCCTGCCTTACCC
>JACCRL010000312.1 GCA_013813605.1 Gemmatimonadaceae bacterium | reverse complement strand
GGCTTGCAGTACGTCGGCGCGACCCACCGCGTAGAGCATGCGTGGCGGTTGCGGAAGATCGTCGAGGGAGAGCGGAAACCGCGCGTCGCCCTTTCGCCAGGTTTCTACCCGGCCGCTTAGTGTGAGGTCAGGTTGGGTCACCCAACCTTAAGGCAGTGCTACAGTTACGGCGTTGGGTCTAACGTTGTGTCTTAGCTTGAGCAATGCGCTCCACCAGGCACTTAGCAGCGGATCCAGACCGTCCCGCGCGGCGGCGCTGATGGCAAACCGGCCGAAGGCTTCCGGCGCTTCGATGGGCGGGGCATAGTCCTCGCCCAAGAGGTCCAGCTTCGTGAAAACAACGCAGTGAGGCTTGGCCGCCAGGTCGGCCGAGTACTCGGCGATTTCATGGCGCAGCTGGTCATATTCCGCCTGCCAGTCCATCGCGTCGATGGGGATAAGAAAAGCGAGGATGCGGGTTCGTTCGATATGCCGCAGGAACTGCAGTCCGAGTCCCTTGCCCTCGTGCGCTCCCTCGATGATGCCTGGAATGTCGGCGACGACGAAGGTGCGGTGATCGCTGAGCTGCACGACGCCGAGGTTCGGGGCGAGAGTCGTGAATGGGTAGTCGGCGATCTTCGGTCGAGCCGCCGAAATGACGGACAGGAGGGTGGACTTCCCCGCGTTCGGCTGGCCGACGAGTCCGACATCGGCGATGAGCTTGAGCTCCAGCTCGAGCTTCCGCACCACACCTTCTTCGCCCGGCTGCCATTCGCGCGGGGACTGGTGGGTGGCGGTGGCAAAGAAGCTGTTGCCCTTCCCGCCCCTGCCGCCCTGCGCGATGACGAGCTTCTGCCCATCCTCGAGCACCTCTGCCAGTATCTCGCCGCTCGCGGCATCGCGGAGAATCGTCCCCGGTGGTACGGGCATCACCACATCGTCGCCGGAGCGCCCGGACTTATTGGAGCCCATGCCGTGCTCACCCCGGCCGCCGACCCAGTTGTCGCGGTACGTGTAGTCGAGAAGCGTCGCGAGGTTGGAATCTCCGCGCACGATCACGCTTCCGCCACGGCCGCCCTCGCCGCCATCTGGACCTCCCATCGGCGTGCGCCATTCGCGCCGGAAAGACGTGCAGCCGGAGCCACCCGTCCCCCCTTCAACCCGTATGACCGCGCGATCGATGAACACTAGGCCCGCCCCACCCGAACCAGAAGCTGGCGAAATTTCGGCAGCTCCCCGGCAGGAATCAGGTCGCTCAGCGAGTCGAGCACGGCGCCAATCTCCGCGACATCGGAGCCGGCGTTGAGCGCGCCATGGAGGTGCGAGTGGAGCTGCCGCTGCTGGCACGTGACGGCGCAAGCCGCAACGATGCAAAGCTCGCGGATGCGGAGCTCCAGGCCCGGCCGCGACAGCACCTTCCCGTAGCCGTCCGCGATCATCCATTCGTCGAGCGCCGGGTGGAGCGCGCGAACGTTCTCACGCAGCGGCTCGTAGGACTCACCGTAGACGACGGCGCAGGTCTTCTCACCCTGTCGCCGCCATTCGTCCAGGTTGGGCGCCGAAGCAACGGGATCGGTCGCTGGTGCCGCGAATCCCGAGACGGTGCGCCAGCACCTTGCCGCATTGAGCGTGCGGGGAAATCCCGCGAACAGGTACGACTGGATGATGATCTCATCGACGATGGATGGCTCGATCTCTCCAAGGGCTTCGGTCATTACGACGCGCAGCGTTTTCTCGCCCGCGCCAGCGATCGCGCCGGCAATTCTCACTGCGTGGCGGAGCGATGCCGGCAATTCGTGCACTGTATCCGGAGCGGCGCGGGGCGCGCTCATCATCTGTCGGCCAGCATCATCACTTCGCCGATGGACTCTCCGCGCGTGTTCTTGAGCGGCTTGCGCATGAACTCGGCGATGCGCGGCGGAAGCGGCTTTGGCAGGGCATCGAGCTCAACGAGCAGGCGAATCAGTGCCGGGAACTGCGCCCGCTGCGATCCATCCTCGACCTTGATCGCGACTCCGATCCCCTGCTCCGTCAGCATCGCGCAGTGTACTCCCTCGGCCCCTACCTTCGAGATGACCCGGCCACCGGATTCCGAGATGAGCACCGAATCGATCCGGTCGGTCCCACCGACCAGAAACGGATGGGCCGTCATCGCCCGTACGATGCGGCGCGGCGCTTCCTCGCCGCGGGCCGCGGCAACGGCAAAGCGCGAGTACGCCCGTGCCATTCGCTCGAGCGTCATGCCGAACACGACAACGCCGCAACCGTCTATCGCCTGGTCGATCTTGTTGCAGGGGAGGTCGGACCACAGCGAAATCTCGTTCAGTATGCAGCGCTGAACGGGGTGGTCGCTGCGCTCGTAGCCACGCGTCGCCCAGCTCTTGTGGTGCGCCCAGCCGAGCATGCCGGTGTGCTTCCCGGAGCAGTTGTTGTGGAGCCGGGTGGGGCGGCCGTTCGTCTCGCGCAGGATTCGCCCGCCGCGCTGGGACGAAGGATCGTGGGCGCCGCAGGCAAGGTCGCCCTCTTCCAGCCCAATGTCCTGCAGCATTCGCTCGACGATCGCGACGTGCTCGGGCTCGCCGCCGTGGGAGGCGCAGATCACCGCAAGCTGTTCGTCGCCCCAACCCAGGGCGTCGAGACCGCCGGAATTGAGGAACGGGAGGGCCTGGAAGGGTTTGGCACACGAGCGCCAGAAGGTGGAGCAACTGGATTCGAGCGCAGCTCCCGTCAGCTGCTCACCATCCGACACTACTGCCGCATGCACCCGATGCCGTGATTCTGTTGCTTCGCCGCGCGTTACGACGACATCGAGCTCATACGTCTTGATCACATTCTAAAATACCTTGATCATTCCTTTTGTGTACCGTCTCGGGTCACGTCTTACGTCGACGAGCACGGCATTCAGCTCCGTCACCGCCTTCACGAGCTGGTCGTATAGCTGCTGGTCGGTGAACAGCTTCTGGATCGTTCCGTTCCCCTGCGAGAGGTTCTTCACGAGCGCGTCGGTGGTCGAGGCGATGCTGACGAGCTGCACGTACAGGCTGTCATCTTTCAGCAGCTTCCCGACGGTGCCGTCCCCTGAGCCGATCTGAGCGATCAGGGTGTCAACCGAGTTCAGCGTGCGATTGACGCTGTTGTACAACGCCGGATCGTTAAGCAGCTTGCCGACTGTCCCGCGGGGGTTTTCCAGCTTCGTCATCAGAGCGCTGGTATGTGCCAGCGTATTGTTGATCTGATCGTACAACTGCCGGTTGGTAACGAGCTGCCCGATCGTGCCTTCACCGCGCGAGATCGCGCCCGTCATCTTCTTGATGTCGGCGGTCAGCCCCACAACCTCCGTGATCGCCCCCGAAGCCTGCTGCACCACGGCTTCGTAGTCGATCGACGGGACGATGATCAGCGTGTCGCCCTCCCTGAGTGGCCGGAAGCTGGGCGTGCCGGGGCTGATGTCGAACACCTTGTCACCGAGCAGACCGAGCGTCTTGATCTTGGCGCGCGAATCCTTCCGCACCTGCGCGGAAAGCTCCTGGTTCACTTCGAGAATGAGGCGGACATTTCGCAGCGTGTCCGTGTCGGGCGGCAGGAACTCGATCGCCTTGATGTTGCCGGCAAGCTGTCCCGCCACCGTCACGCCCCCGCCGACACGCAGCCCGCTCGCGTTGCCGAGAAAGCTGGTGAGCGTGTAGCGCTTGGCAAAGATATTCCCTTGCTGGCCCAGCTTGAGCACAGCGACACCGGTAATGAGGAGCGCGATGATTATCAGCGCCCCCACCTTCAGCTGGTCCCAGGTAATGAATGACGATCTTTTCATCGTTCGAAAGTTATCACCGAATGTTGCTCAGAACCCGCCGAGGAATTCACGGATGTACTTGTCGTCGCTGCCGGTCATCTCTTCCGGCGTCCCGAAGAAAGCGATGCGCTTCTCCGCCAGGAGGGCGATCTTGCTCGCCATCCGGAAAGACGATCTGATGTCGTGCGAGACAACGACACTGGTAACGCCGAGCTCGCGCTGCAGCTTGAGGATAAGGTAAGTGATCGTCCCGGTGGTGAGCGGATCGAGACCCGAGGTCGGCTCGTCATAGAGCATGATCTCCGGATTGTTCGCCATCCCCCGGGCGACGCCGACACGCTTCCTCATGCCTCCCGAGAGCTCGGCCGGCATCTGGTCCATGACCTTCTCGGGCTCGAGATCGACGAATGAAAGCTTCTCTCGCACCCGTTCCTCGATCTCGTCGTCAGTCAGCTTGGTATGCTCGCGCAGCGGATAGGCGATGTTCTCGAACACGGTCATCGAATCGAAGAGCGCCGCTCCCTGGAACACCATTCCCATCTTCTGCCTCACTTCCAGCGCTTCGTTAAAGGTGAGGTCGGTGATGTTGTCGCCGTCGATGCACACTCGCCCCTTGTCGGGCACGAGCAGGCGAAGCAGCAGCTTGAGTATCGTCGACTTGCCGGTGCCCGACTCGCCGACGACGACGATCGTCTCTCCGCCCTTTGCCGAGAACGACACATCCTCCAGAATCGGCTGGTCGAACCCCAGCGACACATTCTCGAGCGCAATGACGGTCCGTGCCGGGTCGCGTCCCTCCCCTGGCGTGGGGGGTGCCTCGTCGGATTTTGCTTCCGCCAGCGTTTCGAGCTCATCCCGGATGGCCGCGCGAACGCGATGCGAGTCGCCGGCGCGTCGCGGCATCGATCCCTTTTCCGGCGCCTGGGGGTCGCGCCGCTCAGGCTTCGCTCTGCGGTCGTCTTCGTCGCTCATGATCCGAGGAACGCGAGGAGTATCTGGGTGATGAAGTAATCCACCACGAGAATGAGAATGCTGGCCGTCACCACCGTGCGCGTTGTCGCCACGCCGACGCCTTCCGTGCCACCCGTCGTCTTCAACCCATAGTGACAGCCGGTCAGCGCAATGATTCCCCCGAACACGAAGGGCTTCACCAGGCCGTGGATCAGGTCGTTGGGGATGTAGCGAAAAGTAAATCCGCCGGCCACCATCTGCTCGAAGACGGTTCGCCAATAGGCCGCCGTTGGAA
>JACCRL010000304.1 GCA_013813605.1 Gemmatimonadaceae bacterium | reverse complement strand
GAGGCGCGCTTCGTCGAGAATGTCCATGCGATTGTTGCTCGCAACGGAATCGGAGCCAAGTCCAACGCGCACGCCCGCGCCGAGCAGCGGGAGCAGCGGCGCGATGCCATGACCGAACTTTGCGTTCGATGCGGGGCAATGCGCGACGGAGCACGAATGTCTCGCGATAGTTGCAATGTCTTCGTCATCCACGCGCACGCAATGAATGAGCAGTGGGCCGCGCTCGAGCGCGCCGCGTGCTTCGAGAAGCGCGATCGGCGTTCTTCCGCGCCGCGCGACACCGATGCCGCGCCGTTTGAGCCCCACGGCGAACTCGCCCTGGCCATCCGCAACGAGCTGCCGCTCGGCCTCGCTCTCCGCGACGTGCATTGCCAGCGGAAGATTTCTCTCTGCGGCAAATGCCGACGCTTTCTCGTACAGGGCGTCCGAAACCGTGTACGGTGCGTGCGGAGAAACGCCGAGGCTGACGAGATCCGTCTGGCCTCCAGCGAGCTGGTCGATCAGCCTCGCGAGATCGCCCATCGCGATGTCGGCACGCGCTGCGTCGGGCCCGAACACCTCCTGGTACATGATCCCACGCACCCCCATCTCGCGCATGGCGCGCAACACGACGCCGCTCGAACAGGTGTCGGCGTAGGTCGTGACGCCCGCTTCAAGCCCCTCGGCGATTCCGAGCATGGCGGAATCGAGCAGTATCTCAGGCGCCAGCACGTCGTTCCGGCTGCGGCGAAGCCTGTCGATCCAGTCGGTGAAGCAGAGATCCTCGAGGAAGCCGCGCATCGCGGTCAGCTCGAGGTGGGTGTGCGCGTTGACCAATCCGGGGAGCAGCACCGCGTCGCCGAGCTCGCAGTCGGGACCTGGCGGAGCATCAGCACTGGGGCCGACGTACGTGATGCGGCCATCCGCTTCGACCACGGTTCCGTTCTCGATCGGCGGCTGGGTAATCGGGAGCACCCAACGCGCGTGGTACCGCATCAGTGTGGCTGGTGCGGGCTCTGACGGATCAGCGAATCCCGTGGCGGCAGTGTACG
Organism: Gemmatimonadaceae bacterium; assembly: GCA_013813605.1. Taxonomy (GTDB): domain Bacteria; phylum Gemmatimonadota; class Gemmatimonadetes; order Gemmatimonadales; family Gemmatimonadaceae; genus UBA4720. The sequence continues at coordinate 1,525 of JACCRL010000304.1, read as the reverse complement.
CACCGTATCGCGCCGCGTTGTATCGAACACCGTGCGCGGCCTCCGCGGCGGGGGCGCTCCAGGATTGCGCGACGGAACGGGCTCGTATCCAGGTTGCATCTGGATGGGCGGTCGCTGCTGGGGACGCTGCCCCCCGGGAACCGGCACGCCGGGAATCGTGCTGAAGGTATCGACGAACACTCCCGGATCGGCGTACGCCATGTGCGTGTCGCAATCGCGGGTCGGCTCGGTGCCGGAGATGTAGAATTCGGTGCCGAGCGCGGCGCGCGGGCAATACTGCGTGGGAAGCAATCCTGTCGTCACGTCGATCTCGCGCGTCACCAGCGCGAGCGGCCGCGGCCAGTCGGGCGCGCGAGGTTTTCTTCTGTAGACCTCGGTCATGAACGCAGTCCAGGCCGGCGCGGCGAGTACACCACCCTGCGCATTCCCCTTGATCTTCCGCGGGCGGTCGAGGCCCATCCACACTCCCGCCACGAGGTCGGCGGTAAATCCGACGAACCAGACATTGGTGCCGTCGTTCGTCGTGCCGGTCTTTCCACCCGCCGGCACTGTGAACCCCGCGCCCCAAACGCTTCCCGCGGCCGTACCACGCCGCACGACGTCTTTCATCATGTCAACCATGATCCACGCTTCCTCCGGCGACAGTACCTGGGTGCGGGTCGGCGTTGGCTGCCACAGAATTTCCTGCTTCTGATTCTCAACGCGAAGAATCGCGTTCGGCGTCGCGCGCACGCCAAGATTCGCGAACGCCGAGTACGCCGAGATCAGCTCGATCGGATAGACGTCGGCAGCGCCGAGGTACATGGATGGATAAGCGGGGATCGGCGTCGTGATTCCGAAGTTTCGCGCCGTTCCAATTATCGTCTGCTCGCCAAGCTCCATCCCGAGCTTGATCGTTGGGAGGTTGCGCGACTGGTAGAGCGCGCGCCGCATCGGAATCGGGCCCTCGAACTTGTCATCGAAGTTCTTCGGCTCCCAGGTGGGCGAGCCGGGTACGTTGAGCGATAGAGGGCTGTCGTCGAGCACGTACGACGCGGGGCGGCCGTTCTGGATCGCCGCCGAATACACGAACGGCTTGAACGTCGATCCCGGCTGGCGGAGTGCCTGGACGGCGCGGTTGAACTTCGAGTCGTAGAAGTCGCGGCCTCCGATCATCACTCGTACGGCTCCGTTACGCGGATCGAGCGCGACGAAAGCACCCTGGAGATAGGGAGATGTCCCAGTGCCGACCTCACCCTCGCGGTTCGCGATGTAGCGTTCGTAGGAGATGTGCGGGTAGGCACCAAACCGGCCCGCCTCGATCGCCCGCACCTGCCGCTCCAGCGCGCGCTCGGCGGCGCGCTGCATGTCGATGTCGAGTGTCGTGTAGACTTTCAGCCCTTGCTGGTAAAGCTGCTTTCCGAACTGCGCGGCGAGCTGCTGCCGTACCCACTCGACGAAGTACGGCGCGGTTTCGCCGGCTTCCGTCTTGCTCGCGAGCTGCAGCGGATACGCGCGCGCCTCCCTCGCTTCGGCATCGCTGATG
>JACCRL010000299.1 GCA_013813605.1 Gemmatimonadaceae bacterium | reverse complement strand
GATGGGTCGTCTCGTCATCGATGACCGAAACCACACGTCGGTAATGAACGTCTTCGCGGCCGGTGATATCGTGCCTGGGCCGCAGCTCGCGATCGCGGCGGCGGCGGGGGGAGCGATCGCCGCCCTCGCCATTCACGCTTCCCTCGTTCCGGAGTCGAGAAAGCTCTCCTAGCGCAGAGCTGCACCAGCTACCAGCGCAGCAACACCGTCATCGGCTTCCGCTTGCGCAGGATCTCGAGCCGGATGGTGGTGCGGTCGCTTGCGCCGGCTTCACGTATCGCCCGCACAAGCGCCCCCGGATTGTCGAGCTTGATGCTGTCAGCCACGAGCACGACGTCCCCGCCACGCAGCCCGGAAGCACGAGCGGGCGAGCCTTCCATCACCGTCGTCACGAAAACGCCTTCTGCCTTCACGCCCAGCACTTCGCTGAGATCATCGTTGAGAGCGGTGAATTCCGCGCCGGCAAATGGGTATACGCCTCCGCCGTAGGAGAAGGCGGGCAGCAGCACCGGCGGCAGCCCTGCCGGGACGGGCGTTGGCAGCCGCGTAGTGATTCGCCGAGTCCTCATCGTCGGCGCACGCGAAGGCAGTCCTTCGATAGTGGTAATGGCAACCTGTGTGTTGGGTGCCCAACCCTCCGGCCTCACACCAAGCGTGCCGCGTACATTACGGACCGCATTGTTGCGGCGCAGGCGAAGCACGAACGGCGCGCCCGGCTGCAGCCAGTTACGAAGCTGCAGCGACGTGCCCTTCATGTCGTGCGAGTTGAAGGAGACAAGCACATCACCGGCGCGCACACCCGCTCTGGCGGCCGGCGATCCGGGCTCCACCTCGCTCACGATCGGATAGCCGTCAAAGAAAGCGCGACCGCTTTCATCGAAAATTCCGTTGTCCGAGATCGTGACGCCGAACCAGCCGCGAGGCTGGGTTCGCGGTGTCGTTCCCTGCGCGAACGCCTGGCCGGCGGCGAGCGCCACGGCGATTGCCGTTCCTGTGAACAGCTTGCTGCACGAAGTCATCGTCACCTGCTCCTAGAACCCTGTCAGCCTGAAGCCCGCGGGGCGAGCGAGCTGCTGTCTCGTCGCTTCGCGCGCGCCCATCGTTGCGAGATAGTACTGGTTGATCACGGGGTCGCGCGGGGCCTGTTCCAGCGCCGACTGCGTCGCCGACATTACCTGCTCGAGTGCGGCGAGGCGAGACGTATAGAGCGAGGCGCTGTCGGCGCGTGGCTGCGCGCCTGAATTGATCGTGGCGAGATACGCCGAAGCGCGCTGATATTCGGCGCCCGCGCGATTGAGCGTTTCCCACGCTTCATCGGCGGAGCGGAAAGCTGGCGTCCTGGAGACCGCCTTGCCCGATACACTTTGCGCGACCGGCTGGGAAGCGTCGCCCGCGCCAGCACTCAGCGGACCACGCGACGCGGAGGTCCGGCCGAACGCGATACCGCCGGCAACGAGCACCACGGCGGCCGCGGCGCGCAGCCACGGCGGCGCCGTCCAGCGACCCTGAGCCGGACCGCGGATCATACCCTCTTCGCGAAGGCCGGCGGCGATCGTCTGCCAGGAGTTGAGCGGCGGACGCTCCGTCGCGCGCTCGCGCGCGATCATTTCGTCGAGATTCTCTTCAGACAGGTGCGACATGTTCCTTTCCTGCAACAGGGGTTGATTCATCCACCAAATGCGCGAGAAGCTTGCGCAGCTTCGCGCGCGCCTTGAACAGCTGCGATTTCGACCCGCCCGACGTAATGCCGAGCTCCTCGCCGATCTCGCCGTGCGTGTAGCCTTCGATGTCGTGCAGCACGAACACCGCGCGCGCGCCCGGCGAAAGGCGCGTCATCGCCTGCTCGATGCTTTCCGCGAGGAAGGTGCGGTCACTGTCGTTCTCCGTGATCGCGCTGTCATCCTCGATATCCGTTTCCAGCTTTGCGATGCGCCTGATCTTGCGCAGCGCATTCAGGGTGCGATTCACGGCAATGCGATGCGCCCAGGTACCGAACTGCGAATCCCCGCGATAGCTCGGCAAAGCGCGGAAGATCTGCATCCAGACCTCCTGCGAGATGTCGGCGGCGATATCGAGATCACCGCACAGCCGGCGCACGACCGCGTCTATGTGCGGAGCGTGCTGCGACCAGAGCCGCTGCAGCGCCCGCTCATCGCCCGCGATGGCACGCTTGAGGTCGAGCTGATCGGTGATCATTTCGGACATGAGCTTAGTCACATTACCCCAGCCGGGCGTTGCCGCGCCCGGCCGGGGTGACGTTCGGCCGCCGTCAATCGTCGCCAACCTGCCCCCGGCAGCCCCACTACAGAGGGCTGAACCCCTTGAAACAGGGGAACTTACGGCCCGACCGAGTAGTATTTACTTAAGGTAGTCCAGGAGTACGAGTTGCTCAGAATCATCCTCACCGCTTTAACGATCACGCGCGCCGGCGACGGTTTACCGCTCAAGGCGCCGACGGATGTCGGGATGTCCGGCAATCGCCTCGATGCAATCGAGCGCGTTGTCACCCGCGGCATTCGCGCCGGAGGCTACCCGGGCGCGTCGGTGGTGGTGGGGCGTAAGGGCGCGGCCGTGCTCAGCAAGGGCTTCGGCAAGCTATCCTGGAATCCCGCCAGCACGGCGGTCGATCCGCAGCGCACGATCTACGACGTCGCATCGCTGACCAAGGTCGTCGGTACGACGACCGCGATCATGATCCTCTTCGACGAGAAGAAGATCGACCTCGATGCAAACATCGTGAGCTACCTGCCGACGTTCGGTGGCGGCAGCCGGGACCAGGTGACTATCCGCCAGCTCCTGACGCACACGTCCGGACTCCCTGCCGGTCGTGACATCTGGAGAATCGCGCGCAATCCGCTCGAGGCCCGCGCCGCGATCTTCGCAACCGGGCTCGACAACCGCCCCGGCACCCGCTACGTCTACTCCGACCTCGGCGCCGACCTCCTCGGCCTCCTCGTTGAAGTTGTCGCCGGCGAGCCGCTCGACAAGTTTCTTCAGAACCGCGTGTTCGGCCCGCTCGGCATGACTGATACTTACTATCGTCCCGCCGATTCCGTGCGCGACCGCGTTGCCCCGACCGAGGTGACTCCCCCGCGCGGCTATCCGCTGCGCGGCGAGGTGCACGACGAGAATGCGTACGCGATGGGTGGCGTTGCCGGACATGCCGGACTCTTCAGCACCGCATCAGATCTTTCCGTCTTCGCGCAGATGATGCTGAACGGCGGCGAGTACAACGGTGTGCAGATCGTCAGCAAGCCGACCGTCGAGCTGTTCACCAGCCGCGCCGTCGGCCACCGCGCGCTGGGCTGGGACACCGCCGAGGGCATTCTGGGCGCCGGGCGTTATCTGGGACCGGGCGCATACGGGCATACCGGCTTCACCGGCACGTCGATGTGGATCGATCCGGAGCGGGAGATGTTCGTGATTCTGCTCACCAATCGCGTGCACGCCGCGCGTGCGCTGCGCCCGTCGAAGGTCATTGCCGATGTGCGTGCCGATCTTTCCGACGCGGCGGTGCTGTCGGTGATCGAAGGACCAAGCGTGATTGCGTCTAACCCGAGAGCGTTCCGCTCCGACCGTGAAGTGGGATGGAACCCGCCGCCGGCGAGAACCGTAAAGCGCCGCAGCGGTTCGTCGCGCCACCGCACGATCGCTACCGCATCGAAGCGCTCGAAGGCGTCGGCCTCGAAGCGGGCAAGAGCGAAGGCGAGCGCCGCGAAGGGGAAGGCGAGCTCGAAGGCAAAGAGCTCGAAGAAGAAGCCCGCTGCGAAGGCCAAAGCCCCCGTAAAGCGCACGACCTCTAAAAAGCCTGCCAGCAGCTAGTGTCCGTAAGCGTCGACCAGGTCAAGCTCGCGCTGCGCCGCGTGAAGGACCCCGATCTCAACCTGAATATCGTTGATCTCGGACTCGTCTATGACGTTGCGGTTGAGGGCGCGAATGTGAAGGTGGACATGACCCTCACTTCTCCCGCCTGTCCGTCGGGTCCGGAGCTGATGGGCAACGCCGACAAGGAAGTGCGCGCGATTCCCGGCGTCGAGGATGTGCAGGTGAATCTGGTGTGGGCGCCGTTCTGGACGCCCGAGAAGATGGAGCCGAGGGTTAGGGCTTACCTGGGGTTTTAACGATTCGGAACTGCAACCGAGAAAGACCCAGATGCGGGATCCCAGAAGCGTAGTTGTTAGTTGCTGGGGAAGACTCTTCTGGCAACTCAGCCTCTTCACCGCGAGAAGTCGAGAAGTTTTTTTCTAGCAACTCGGATCTATGCTTCTGGTCCCTCGCATCTGTGGGGTTCTCACTTGCCGTTGCTTCCAGCTTCGAGCACGACAAGAAACCCCTCCCCCATCTCCTCTACCTGCCACTTCCGCAAATCCGGAATTGCAATAAGGTCGGCAGCCGTTTTCGCCTCGCTGCGCGCGATGTTCTCCAGTCGCTCCCGAGAGCATAGCACCCCCGGATCCAGGTCGAGGCGCTGAGCTGCGTCATCCCGCACCGCTTTCAGTTGCGCGACACGCTCGTCGAAGTCGCGATCCTTGTTCCAGCGCTGACCCTTGGGAAAGCGCGGCAGGCTGTCCTCCGGCAGGTCCATCCCGCGGCCGACCGCGCCGATGACATCCGAGCCCGCGCGCTCGAGAATGCCGCGCGGAACACCCTTGATAGTCCCCAGGTCAGATGCACTGCGCGGAGCACGCCGCGCTATCTCGAGCAACACCTCGTTGCCGATCACGCGGAAAGTGGCGCGATCGAGCTGGCGTGCGACACTGTCGCGCCACTGCGCGACTTCGCGCAGAACCGCCAGCTCGCGCCGCGTCAGGTCGCGCGCGCCCTTCATGCGCAGGAATGCTTCCTTGCTGTCGTCGCCCTGCCAGCGCGTCCCCTCCAGGCGGGCGAACTCCTCCGCCGCCCAGTGCAGTCGCCCGCGTTTCTCGAGCGCGTCCTTCATGTGATCCTTGAGCTGAAGCAGGTAACGCGTGTCGTACGCCGCGTAATCGAGCATGTCCTGCGTCAGCGGGCGCATCGACCAGTCCGCGCGCTGGTGTTTCTTGTCCAGCTTCACGTCGAAGTACTGCTCGAGCAGCGCCGCCAGTCCGAAAGACTTGATTCCAAGCAGCTGCGCGGAAATGCGTGTGTCGAAGATGTTGTTTACGTGCCAGCCGTAGTCCTGGTGCAGCAGTCGCAGGTCGTAGTCGGCGTCGTGCAGAACCACTTCGACGTCCCTGCTCTCGAGCAGCCGGCCCAGCCCCGCCGGGCTGCCGACGGGCAGCGGATCGATGATCGCGCTCCGATCGCGCGTCGAGAGCTGCAGCAGGTAAATGCGATCGACGAAGCGGTGAAAGCTCGCGCCCTCGGTATCGAGAGCGAGCTCGCTGATGCCGGCGATCTCGCCGAGGAACCCGTCGGTGGCCGCTGCCGTGTCGAGGTAAGCCACGGGATCCGGGGCGTATGGCGATGGCGTCATCCGCAGAATCTAGCGCCTTCGCTGGGTCCTTTGCGCGTTAAGTTTGTGCGGCAACATTCGCTCACACTATTGGAAACCGATGACAGAAGATTTCCGCGTGCACATCTATCCGAGCGATTGCGACTCGGTGGGCCACGTCAACCACGCGCACATGCTGACGCTGCTCGAGCGCGCGCGCTGGGCGGCCCTGGAAAGGCACATGCCCTACCGCGAGTACATGAAGTCCAAGCTGTGGGCTGTCGTGCGGAAGGTCGAGGCGTCGTACCACGCGCAGTCGTTCCCCGGCGACGATTTCAGCATCCGCACGGGACTGTTGTCGGTTGGCAACACCAGCTTCGTCGTCAAGCAGGAAGTGCTCAATCAGCGCGGCGTTCTCGTTTGCGATGCGACCCTCGTCTACGTGACGGTGGCGCCTGATGGGAAGCCGATCCCGGTGCCGGACCAGTGGCGCACGCTCTTCGAGCCGTGGGTCCCGACCGAAAAGGGAAGCTGATTGGGCGCCGAGTCCCAGGGCACAGCGGAGATTTCTGCCGCCGAGCAGACGA
>JACCRL010000431.1 GCA_013813605.1 Gemmatimonadaceae bacterium | reverse complement strand
GTGTCTGGCGTGTTGTCGCGAGGGGCTCGGGAAAGCCGGTGCAGCTCATGTAGAACTGGCGCTCGTCGTCCACGAGGGTGACGGTGGAGAGCGGCGCCTGGAGCAGCTTGCTGGCGAAACGCGTCAGGCGGTCGAACGCCTCCTCGGTGGGCGCATCGAGCAGCGCGGTCTTCCGCAGCCGGAGAAGGCGATCAGGATTGGTGAGCACCTCGTGTTCGTGCGCCACTGCCTCAGTGGGCGGAGCGATGTCTGGCATGAGGGAAGCTACAGCGGGAATCAGGCCGGAGGGGCTGGAGCCCATCGGCGTGGGCGTCAGCTTGACATAGGGAGGGGGGGTATCTAGACTGTGATACCCGTGGCGGTTCGTGCACCGCCTCCACTCACCTCGTTCTCGAAGGCGACGCCAATGGAAAACCTGACGATCAACATCTCCGGCATGACCTGCAGCCACTGCGTGAGCGGCGTCACCCGGGCGCTCGACGCGCTCGACGGCGTCGAGGTCCGGAACGTCGCGGTCGGCTCCGCCACGGTGAACTACGATCCAGCCCGGACTTCGCCGGATAATCTGGAGAAGGCGGTCGAGGCCGCCGGCTACCAGGTACGCCCGACCCAACTCGGCCGCGCGGCACCACCCGCCACGGAGGTGCGATGACGCCGACCGAGTGGATGGTGCTCGCCGCCGGCGCCGGCGCCATCGCCTGGGTGAACTGGTACTTCTTTGTCGCCGGGCGCGGGACGGCCGTCGCGGCGATTGCGGGGGTTCCGGGCGGAGGTACCGGGAGCGGTGGTGTCGCCGAGGTCACGATCGCCGTGCAGGGCGGCTACAGCCCGGCCACCGTCCGTGTGAAGGCGGGCCAGCCCGTGCGTCTCGTCTTCGACCGGCAGGAGACCTCGAGCTGCTCGGAGGAAATCGTGATTCCAGACTTCGGCGTGAAGAAATTCCTGCCGGCGTACGAGAAGACCACAGTCGAGATCACACCGCCGAAGGCGGGACGGTACGAATTCACGTGCGGCATGAGCATGCTGCGCGGTGCAATCGTCGCCGAGGAGTAGAGTCGGGATGACAGGCACGAAGATTCGCATCCCGGTGAGCGGCATGACGTGCGCGGCATGCCAGTCGAACGTGCAGAAAGCGCTCGCCCGGCAGCCAGGCGTCACCGACGCCTCGGTGAACCTGATGATGAAGAACGCGGCCGTGACGTTCGATCCGTCCGTCGTCACACCCGATCACCTCGTCGAGACGATCCGCGCGACGGGCTACGGCGCGGATCTCTCCTCGCCGGACCAGACGGCCTTCGACGAGCAGATCGCCCGCGATCGCGCCCAGCAGGCCGAGTTCACCGAGCTGCGGCGCAAGGCGATCGTGAGCGGCATCATCGGCGTCCTGGCGATGCTGCTCTCGATGCCGCTGATGGCGGCTGGCGAACACGGTCACGCGGTCGTCGCCGACCCCTTCATGCGCTGGGCGATGGACTCGATGACGCCGGCGCTGCGGAGCGTTGCGCCCTGGTTGTACGCGATCCCCGCACCCGCGCTGTCGTACGGCCTGCTGTTCGTCACGCTCGGGGTGATGGTCTGGGCCGGGCGCCACTTCTACACTCGCGCGTGGGCCGCATTCCGCCACCACTCGGCGGACATGAATACCCTCGTCGCGGTCGGTACCGGTGCGGCGTTCCTCTATTCGGTCGTCGCCACCGTGGCGCCGGGCTTCTTCCTGAGTCGGGGGCTCGCGCCGGACGTGTACTACGAGGCGGTGATCATCATCATCGCGCTCATCCTCACCGGCAACATGTTCGAGGCCCGCGCCAAGGGGCAGACGTCGGCTGCGCTCCGCGCGCTGGTCGACCTGCAGCCAAAGACGGCGCGCGTCGTTCGCGATGGCCAGGAAGTGGACGTGCCGGTCGAGGAGGTCGTGCACGGCGAGACGGTCGTCGTTCGCCCCGGTGAGCGCGTGCCGGTGGACGGCGAGGTCGTGTCGGGCCAGAGCGCGGTAGACGAGAGCATGCTCACCGGCGAGTCGATTCCGGTAAAAAAGGGAGTCGGCGACCGCGCGATCGGCGGCACCATCAACAAGACAGGAAGCTTCCGCTACACTGCCACGACGCTCGGCAGCGACTCGGTCCTCGCGCAGATCATGAAGCTGATGCGCGATGCGCAGGGATCACGAGCTCCGATCCAGCGACTCGCCGACCGGGTAAGCGGCATCTTCGTTCCGGTGGTCATCTCGATCGCGATCGCGACTTTCGTCGCCTGGTTCATCGCGGCCGACGCAGCGCCCGGCGTGCGTGCGTTCGCGGCGGCGGTTGCAGTGCTCATCATCGCCTGCCCGTGCGCAATGGGGCTCGCGGTGCCCACGGCGGTGATGGTTTCAACGGGCAAGGGCGCCGAGCTCGGAGTGCTCATCAAGGGCGGCGAGGCGCTTCAGCGGGCGGGTGACATACGCACGGTGGTGCTCGACAAGACGGGTACCGTGACGGAAGGAAAGCCGACGGTGACCGACCTGGTCGCAGCGGCCGGATCCACGCACTCCGATGAGGAACTGCTCCGCCTCGTCGCGTCGCTCGAGACGGCGAGCGAGCACCCACTGGCCGATGCGATCGTGCGGCATGCGAAGGAGCGAGGGCTCGCGCTCACGCCACCGGAGGGATTCGATGCAGTTACCGGTCGCGGAGCGGTTGGGGTGGTGGACGGCACCGCGCTCGCGGTCGGCAACGCGGCGCTGATGGAGGACTACTCGATCGACGTCGCCCCCGTCCGGGACGCTGCCGAGCGGCTCGCCGGAAAAGGGAAGACGCCGATGTATGTCGCCGCCGACGGCAGGCTCGCCGCCGTGATCGCGGTGGCCGACCCGATCAGGAACACGTCGCGCGAGGCAATCGAACGGATGCGCGGGATGGGGCTCGACGTCGTGATGCTCACCGGGGATAACGAGCGCACGGCGCAGGCGATTGCGAAGGAGGCAGGAATCGAGCGTGTCGTCGCCGGTGTGCTGCCCGACGGAAAGGTTGCGGAGATCAAGCGGCTGCAGGCAGAGGGACGG
>JACCRL010000430.1 GCA_013813605.1 Gemmatimonadaceae bacterium | reverse complement strand
CCATGGACTCGCCTTCGTACAGCATTACGTTCTCGGGCTTGATGTCGCGGTGAACAATTCCCTGGCGGTGCGCGTAGTCGAGCGCGGAGGCGATCGCCCTCGTATGGTGGACCGCCTCCTCTACGGACAGCTGCTGCTGCCGGTCGAGCCGCTCGCGCAGCGACTCGCCCTCGACGTACGGCATCACGTAGAACAGCAGCCCGTCGGCGGCACCGGAGTCGAAGAGGGGCAGTATGTGCGGATGATTGAGCCGGGCAGCGAGCTTGATCTCGCGCAGGAAGCGGTCCGGTCCAAGCGATGCGGCGAGCTCGTGGTGCAGCACCTTGAGGGCGACGGTGCGGTCGTGCTTTACATCCTGCGCCAGGTACACGGTAGCCATTCCACCGCGCCCGAGCTCGCGGTCGACAGAGTAGCTCTGGGCGAGGGAAGACCTTACTCGGTCGATGGGCAGGCTCATACGTCCCGAAAGGTGGCGGAAAGTATGACGCTACGGCAAGCATGCGAAACGGAAACTGCGTACAATGGTGTCGCGCCAGAATCGACGCAAAGGATCATCGGGAGTCAGAAATGAAGTCAGAGTCGGTCAGAATGCGCTGGAGAGTGCGGTTCACGGTTCCGAGGGTGCTCCTCGTTCTGCTGGTCCCGGTCGCGATCTCGGCTGGGGGGGCGACGCGAGCCGTTTCAGCGCAGAATCCAGCTCGTGGCGCCAATTACTATCCCGGTCCGGACGGACGCTGGGACCACCGCCGTCCGCAACAGGTCGGCATGGACTCCGCACGCGTCGCCGCGGCAGTCGATTTCGCCCTCGCCAGGGAAAGCAAAGCGCCGCGGGACTTGCTGCTTGCGCACTTGCAATCTTTCGGGCGCGAGCCCTACGGCGACGCGGTGGGACCGTTCACGACCCGCGGTAATCCGACGGGCATCATCGTCCGGCGCGGCTACATCGTGGCGGAGTGGGGCGATCCACGGCGCGTCGACATGACTTTCAGCGTAACGAAGAGCTTTCTTTCCACCGTTGTCGGGGTCGCCTTCGACCGTGGCCTGATCCCGGACATCAACCGCGCCGTCCACACGGACCTGGCCCCGATCGTGACGCTGTCACAGCCGTCGCGCTCCTCCGCCGACATCGCCCGCGGCGACCCGACGATGATTCAGCCCTTCGAGACGCCACACAATCGGCGTATCACCTGGAACGATCTACTGCGCCAGACGAGCGACTGGGAGGGATCGTTGTGGGGCAAGCCCGACTGGGCCGACCGGCCCGACACCGCAACTTCTTCGTGGCTCACACGCGCGCGAAAGAGTCCGGGCAGCTCCTACGAGTACAACGATGTCCGCGTCAATGCGCTCGCGCTCGCGGCGCTCAACGTCTGGCGACGGCCGTTGCCACGGGTGCTCGCCGAGTATGTCATGGACCCGATCGGCGCGTCGACAACGTGGCGCTGGTATGGTTATGACAATTCATGGATAGTGCTCGACGGAACCCCTGTGCAGTCTGTGTCGGGCGGCGGGCACTGGGGCGGCGGCATGTTTATCAGCGCGTACGATCAGGCACGCTTCGGACTGCTGACGCTCCGCCGCGGAATGTGGGGCGGACGTCGCATCCTGTCAGAACGCTGGGTGCAGATGGCGCTGACTCCAACACCAGCGCAGCCGGACTACGGGTTCATGAACTGGTTTCTCAACACCGGCCGCAAGCGACTCCCGAGCGCGCCCGCGAGTGCATTCATGCACCTTGGGAACGGTACCAACATGATCTACGTCGATGCCGAACACGACCTGGTGATCGTCGCGCGTTGGATTGAGAATTCTGCGCTCGATGGGCTGGTCAGCCGGGTGCTCGCCGCAATAGAGTAGGCGAGACTCGTCTACCATCCGTTGAGACGAAAGCGGACTTTCAGACGGGGGAGTGTATGGACAATAGAAACGGAAGGCTACCAGCCTTGGGGCGAGAAAAAATGCCCGCATAGTTTCTGGATTTTTGCCTGGGACCCGACCAATGCTCCACAGGGCGGCAGACGCGCCGTCGAAAAAAAATCGGTCGGAAAAGGGCGTCCGCCTTATAGGGCCTACCGCAGACCAAAAGGCCTAACTGTAGCAGTGGGCACCGCCACTGCTGCATTTGCGCGTAAGCGCAGCGCGATTCTACCCAGGGAACAGGAGCGGCTGATAGCGGAGCTGAGAGATGGGGTGATAGGTAGGCTGATAGCTGGGATTTGACCAAAAGCCGCGAGCACCGCG
>JACCRL010000178.1 GCA_013813605.1 Gemmatimonadaceae bacterium | reverse complement strand
GTCTCCTCCGCAGCAGGTTCGATGATCGGCTCGGCATCGGTGGCCTGCACGGCTTCGGCGGCGAGCGGGAGCTCCAGGGATTCAACGACAGGCTCGTCGCCGCGCCACGAGCTGGCGACCAGCTCCGGCTCTAACTCCGGCTCCGGCTCCAACTCCGGCTCCGGCTCCGGCTCCGGCTCCGGCTCCGGCTCGGGCTCCGACTTCGGCTCTGCATCCAGTGCGGCGGGAAGGATTTCCAGCTCGTCAATTGCGTGCCCACCCGTTGCAGCAACCGTCCTGTCGGCTCGGTCATCCTCGAGGACTAACAGGCCGGCAAGAGGATCGGAGGTGTTTTCGACGTTTGACACGAGCTCGTCGTAGTTCTCCGCGGCGAGTGGAAGATCGATTGTCAGCGAGTCGTCGGCATCTGAGCTGATCCCCTCGAGTGCGGATTCGACTCCAGGCAGAGAATCGGCGAAAGCCGGAGTGGACGTGTCGGCAGTGGGCTCGAGACCTTCGAGCGGCGTGATCTCGATGCCCTCTGCAACGGGATCATCCTCGATGTCAGCCAACGGGGCCGGGATGTCGATGTCAGCGGCCACTTCAAGCTCGTCCATGAGTGGCACCTCGCTGACTACCGGCGGTGCGGCGCGGACGGGACTTCTGCGGGAGGGTGGCGGCGGTGGTGGAGAGGCGGCACGAGGTGCAGGCTCGAGAGAAGTCAGCTCGAGGCCTGCCACCGGCGCCGGTCTCTCAGCCGGCGACGGCTCGAGGTCGAGGAAAACGAGGCCCCCGCTTTCCTGCGAGCGCGGCGTGTTCGACCGGCGGGGCGTAACGTTCGGATCGAGCGCCCGCATTCGCTCGACGGTCGCCTCCGCTTCGCTGGCGCGGCCCTCGGCATCGAGCGTCACGTGGAGAATTTGCAGCTGCTCCACGGCCTCCTCCTTCTTGCCCGCTCGCGCCAGCTGCTCCGCCAGCATCAGCCGGATGTCATCCTGCCCGGGGCAAAGATCAGCAAACTCCTCCAGCGCCTTGAACGCATCGGTCGTGCGACCGAGCTTGTGCATGCGGTCGGCGTATTCGAGGAAGTTCTTTTTCGCGTCGCTGTTGAATCCTTTCTGCGCGCTGATCTTGCCGAGCTTGTAGTAGATCGAGTTTCGCGACGGAGCGTGCCGCAGGATCTTATTACACAGGGCGATGGCGTTGTTCAGGTATCCGCCCTCCGCGTACAGATCGACGGCCTGCTCGTAGTACGTTACCGCCTGCTCAGTCCGGCCGAGGCGCAGGTTCAGGTCGCCGATGCGATTATAGAGGGGGACGTCCCGGTCTTCCCCGCTTTTCGCCTGCTCCACGACCTGGACATAGATCTCCAGGGCGCGATCGTACTGCTTCTTCTGCTCGAAATCGGCAGCCTTTTTTTTCAGCTTTTCCAGATTCGACATTGGCGGCCGGGCATGATGGAACCCGCCCTTATAGGCGGGTAGAGAACGTTCAACTTAGTTCTGGCTCATAGGGGTGACAAGGACGGCCAGCCCTCCATGAGCCGACGCAGAGTTTTGCACCGTACCAGTAGGGCAGCTCCCGTATGTCTCCGATGTCGAAGAGCGCGAGATCGGCCGCGAACCCGGGAGCGATCTGCCCGGTCTCTCCCGCCAGCCCCAGCGCTGCCGCCCCGTTCACGGTGGCGGCGTTGACGACCTCGGCGACCGTCATACGGAGCTGGCTTACGCCGAGCGTAAGCATCAGGGGGAAGTTGACGGTCGGGGAAGTGCCGGGGTTGTAATCGGTCGCGAGCGCGACCGCGGCGCCGCCATCGATAAGGGCCCGTGCCGGTGCCTGCCGTGACTTGCCAAGGAAAAGCATCGTGCCCGGCAATAATGTCGCGACCGTATCGGACGCGGCGAGGGCGGCGACGCCCGCATCAGACACCGCAGCGAGATGGTCCGCCGACGCCGCGCCAAGCGATGCCGCCAGCTCGGCTCCGCCCGAAGTTGCGAGCTCGTCGGCGTGGAGCTTGAGGCCGAGACCGGCTCGCCGCGAGGCTTCCAGAATGCGCCGCGTTTCATCGATCGTGAATACGCCCGGCTCGCAGAAGACGTCGGCAAAAGTTGCGATTCCCTGACCCGCCACCGCGGGCAGTATCGTGCTGATGAGATCGCCCATGTGTTCGGCCCTCGTCGCTTCACTTGCCCGACGTTCGAGCGGGATCTCGTGGGCGCCGAGCCAGGTGGCTACGATTCGGAGCGGCGACGCCTGTCGCAGGCGGTCTACCACGCGCAACGCCTTCAGCTCGTCCTCGAGCGAGAGCCCGTACCCAGACTTGATCTCGAGCGTCGTCGTGCCGTAGGAGGCGAGCGTCGCGACGCGCGCCGTGCTGAGCGCGAGCAGATCTTCAGCGCTCCTTGAGTGAAAGTCGCGCACCGATGAATGGATTCCGCCGCCGCGTTTGGCGATCTCCATGTAGTCGTGGCCTTCGGCGCGCAGCTCATGCTCCTCGAAGCGCGGCCGGCCGAATACAGCATGCGTATGTGAATCGACGAGTCCGGGCATGAGGACGCGTCCCTTGCAGTCGATGCGGGTCGCACCCTCGTACGCAGGGGCGACATGCCGCTCGGCGCCTATCACGGCGACCCGGCCTTCACTCACGGCCACCGCAGCGCCGGTGAGAATTCCGATGTCGCGCATCTCAGCGCCCTTGCGAGCCCGCGCCGGTCCGGCGCACGTCACTACCTGCGACGCGTTGACGAAAAGAAGGTCCGTCACGTCAGCTGGGTGACGCCATCACGTCCCTGATTCTCGAGATGCGCAGCGGTGCCTGCGCCTCGCCGCGACAGGCGTAGTAGCATGCATTGCAGTCGATTGGCTTGTACTTCCTGAATTCGGTCCAGTGGAAATCAGTTGGGAAGTCGGGACAACGCTTTACGTGACCGGTCGGGTCGACGTGGATAGTGCGCATGCCGGAGCGGCAGGTGTCCATCACCTCGCCCCGCACATAGCGCGGAATCTGCTCCAGATACCAGTCGGAGTTGGTGATCACGCCGCGCGTTTTTCTCTTGTAGGCCAGCAGCTCGGCAACGACCTGCTCGAGGTGTCGCGTCTGGTCACGTTCGATGAGACCATCGGTGCTGCCGTTCTTTGCGTCGGTGTAGCAGGAGAAGTTGACGCCGCAGCCCAGCTCGCGGGCGCGCATCACGATCGGCATCAGCTGATCGAGGTTGTCCCGCTTGATCACGGTGTTGAACCTGATGCCGTTCATTCCCAGCTCGCGCATTCGTGGCACTGTGTTCAGGATCTTTCTGGAAAGTCCGGGGATGCCGCGCGCAATGTCGTGCCGCTCGTC
>JACCRL010000167.1 GCA_013813605.1 Gemmatimonadaceae bacterium | reverse complement strand
ACGATTCTCGACGGCGAAGGGGTGTGCATTCGCGCCGGACACCACTGCGCCCAGCCGCTCATGCGCCGCCTCGACTTGAGCTCGACGGCGCGGGCATCGTTTTACCTGTACAACGACCAGTCCGATATCGACGCGCTCGTCGCGGGCATCATGAAAGCGAAGGAAATCTTTGCGACCGCCTGAATCGTCAGCGCAGACCGCCGCGCTTTACCAGGAGATGATCCTCGATCATTATCGAAGGCCAAGGAACAAGGGTACCCTCGAGAGCGCGGATGCCGTTGCCGAAATGAAGAACCCGCTTTGCGGGGACGAGATCGTAATCGAGGTAGCGTTCGACGGGGACGGCGTGGCCGACCTGAGATTCAGCGGCAAGGGGTGCTCGATATCGCAGGCGTCCGCTTCGATGATGACGCAGCTGGTAAAGGGAAAGTCGGCAGCGGAGATCGCCCTGCTCAGGACCCGCTTCCGCGACCTGATGTTGGGAGACCTGTCGGCTGTGGACGACGCCACGCTGGGGTCGCTGCGCTCCCTCTCCGGAGTGGCGCGCTTTCCCGCCCGGGTGAAGTGCGCGCTGCTGGCATGGAACGCGCTCGAAAATGCGATGAGCCGGCGCGGCTGAGCTCGGCCAGGGAGCTCCCCCGGTGCGGAAGCCTGGTCCCTTTGTTAATCTCTCAGGAGCTACCGTGGACAGCCGATCGGGCGTGTTTTTCGTTGGCCTTGGTATCGTCGCCGTTCTCGTCGGACTGGCAATGATGCGCGGCTGGCTTGGCTGGTTCGGTCACCTGCCCGGCGACATCCGCGTCGAGCGTGAGAACATGCGGTTGTACGTACCACTGGTTTCGATGCTGTTGATTTCGGTCCTCTTCAGCGTGCTGTCATACGTCCTGCGCCGCTTTTTCTAGCTTTCTCTCCTTAGCTCCGCCCGCCGCTGTCCGCGCGGCGCGGTGGCGGCGCGCCATTGCGATCGCGGTGGCTGCTCCCGCGCTCGCCGCCCTTCCCGCCGGCGCTCAGGCAACTTTCGCCAGCAACCGGTCAGAAAACAGAAACGATTCGGCGGAAATGTCACTGCGAGCGCGAAATCTTCAAACGCGATTCGAGTCACGCCGGCGCCAGCTGCTGCCGCGCTTCTATCAGGGAACACCGGATCACTGCCTGGTCGTCGGCCGCTTCTGCGAATGGCATCCGACGTTCGACGAGGACCGGGTTCCCGAGGAGCCGAAGGAGATTCGCCGCGTCCGCGCCGAGTTTCTGCTTCAGCTGGCGCTGATCTCGGCGCAGATTCCCGGCGACGACTGGATCGTCGGGCAGCGCGTCCGCTACCTGCTCGAGGCGCGCGACGATACCACCGCGCTCCGCGTCGCCCGCGAATGCGCCGGGACGCGGTGGTGGTGCGACGCCCTCCGCGGCATGGCGCTGCATGCCCGCGGTGATTTCTTTGGCGCGGACAGCTCCTATGCAACGGCGCTCGAGAGGATGCCTTCGGCGCGGCGCTGCCACTGGATGAATGTTTCCCCGCTGCTGGACGGTGACTACGCGAAGACAATTCGCCGCATGCCGTGCGGCGCCCGGGAAGCGGCGGTCGCGCGCGTGTGGTTCATGGCAGATCCGCTGCTGATGATTCCCGGAAACGAGCGCCGCACCGAACATTTCTCCCGCGTCGTCCACACCTACATGCAGGAGGACGCCACCAACACCTACGGGCTGAGGTGGGCCGGCGACCTGGGCGAGATGATCGTGCGCTTCGGGTGGGTGGAGAAGTGGACCCAGGAGCCATCGGCGAGCATGTATCCCGGTGTTGCGCCCTCGGTGACGGGACACGAGCGCAGGCCGGGCTTCCACTTCTTCATGCTGCAGCGCCCGCCCGATGACCTCGGGCTCGTCGCCGATTCGCTGTGGGACATCAGGCAGTTTCCGCCGCGCGAGCAGTACGCTCCCCGTTACGCGCGGAGCTTCTCTCCCCTCGATGCGCAGGTTGCGCGCTTTCGCCGCGGCGACTCGACGATGATCGTCGCCGCCTACGATGTCGGCGAAGACACGCTGTTCAGGCGACGCCGCTTCACGGCTGCACTCATCGCGACGAGCGAGGAAGCAAAGATCCCCGCCGTTCGCGCCATCGTCGATGCCCCGACCAGGCAGGTGGTGACGCTGATGAGCCCGTGGAAATCACAGCTCGTCGGAGTGGAGCTGCTCGCGCGCGACAGCGCCGGCGCGGCACGCTGGAGAGCGGGGTTCAACGAGATCCCTCTCGACGATAACAGGATCAGCCTGTCTGACATCCTGTTCGTGGATGGGGCGATGCTGCCCGGAACGCTGGAGGAGGCGATTCCCATCACGCACGCTGGAACCGTTTTCCGCCGTGACAGGAAAGTGGGACTGTTCTGGGAGCTTTACGGAAGAGCACCCGCCGACAGCGCGCTGCCCATCTCCCTCACGATCACGCCGATCGAGGGCGGCTTGCTTGGTAAGGCCGCCCGTGCGCTGCGCATTGGGCAGAAGCCAACGCCCCTCAACATCCGCTGGCAGGAGAACGGCTCTGCCGGCGTTCTCTCGGCACGCGCGGTTTCGCTCGACCTGTCACTCGTGCCAAAGGGCAGGTACGCAGTGAAGCTGGAGATTGGCAGCGCGGAGGTCGCGAAGGCGGCGAAGGTGATCGAAGTGCGCTAGCAGGAGTTGTCAGAAGGATTCTTTTTCTAGCAACTCGAATCTCTGCTTCTGGCTCCTCGCATCTGTGTCGTTCTCGGTTGCTTTGTCTTTGGAGCAACGGAGCCTCCCGCCCCTACGCGATCCTGCCGAT
This sequence comes from Gemmatimonadaceae bacterium, assembly GCA_013813605.1. Taxonomy (GTDB): domain Bacteria; phylum Gemmatimonadota; class Gemmatimonadetes; order Gemmatimonadales; family Gemmatimonadaceae; genus UBA4720. The sequence goes on along the minus strand of JACCRL010000167.1, from coordinate 1,674 downwards.
CACCGCCAGAGCGCCGAGTATCAGCAGCACAAACCCGATCAGCGTACGGAAGTGGCCGACGGCGTTCCCAGCCCTGACGAGATCGTCACCCACGTTCGGCACCGAAGCCAGTGCACGCGCGCCAAGCACGAGGCCGCCGAGCAGCAGCAGGACGCCGAGCAGGCTGAAGATGTTGAGCACTCCAAAAATTATCGCGGTGACTCCGATGGTCGCGTCGAAGGGGCGCAGCTTCTCGACGAAGCGGCCGGTTCTCCCCTTGTCGAAGAAGTCTCCCATCAGAAGAAGTCCCGCCAGAATTGCGATTATCGCCCTGATCATCCGTTCTCTCCGGTGTGGTGCGCGTTATCCAGGCGGCGCAATATGCCGCCCCTGCTGATACAACGCATTCAGGAAGCCATCAGTTTCACTGCCGCGATCAGCAGGACCAGCGACAGCAGCTGGCGGAGGACAGGGGCCGGCAGCCGTCCGCTGCCGTAGCGGGACCCTATCCAACCTCCCGCCAGGACAGCGAGCGCCCATACCCCCACACCGGGATGCAGGTTCGCGATTCCCACCGCGTGTCCAAGCAGGCCGGCGATGGAATTGACGAGAATGAATACCGCCGCGACGGCCGACGTGGTGCGCACAGTGCTCCAGCGCATCACCAACAGCAGCGGACTGAGAAAGATCCCACCGCCCACTCCAGTCAGTCCGGAAATAAATCCCAGCCCCAGACCCCAGAGCAGTGCCGCCGCGAGCGGTGGCCTCGTTGTAGTCTCATCGGCCCTGCGCCGAGCGGACCAGAACATCCACCCCGCGGCAAAGAGGAGAACGACTCCAACCACGATCCGGTACTGTTCGGCGGGCAGAGTTACTGCGCCACCGGCGAATGCCGCCGGAACCGACGTCACCGCGAATGGCCAGAATAACTTCCAGTCGAACAGGTCGGCGCGATAGAACTTCACGGCTGCCACGCTCGCGACGAGAATGTTGAGCACGAGCGCCGTCGGCTTCATCACTTCCGGCGCGACGCTCAACATTGCCATCGCGGCGAGATATCCTGAAGCGCCGGCGTGACCGACGGATGAGTAAAGCGCAGCGACGGCGAAGAACAGCGCCGCCATCACAAGCGTGTCCGCGCCCGTCACGTTTCGCCCGGCATATATTCAGTCCGCACGCGACGAACTTAAGGACAATGGCCGATAACTACACAATCGACATCACCAACGTCACCAAGCGGTTCGCCCAGCATACGGCGGTGCGCGATCTGACGCTGCGCGTTCCGGCGGGAAGCGTTTACGGTCTGCTCGGACCCAACGGTGCCGGAAAGACGACGACGATCCGCATGATCCTCAACGTCATCGCGCCCGACACAGGCACGATCAGAATCTTCGGACAGCCTGCCAGCGAGCCCAGCATCACTAACCGCATCGGGTACCTGCCGGAGGAGCGCGGGCTCTATCGCAAGATGCAGGTGCGCCGCGTGTTGAAGTTCCTCGCCGAGTTGAAGGGAGTTCCGGGAAAGGCCGCCGACAAGCTGATCGACGAATGGCTGGAGCGTCTCTCGTTGAAGACGCCCGAAAAAGATTGGGGGATGGCCAAGGTAGACGAGCTCTCCCGCGGCATGCAGCAGAAAGTCCAGTTCATCGGCACGCTGCTCCACGACCCGGACCTCGTCATTCTCGATGAGCCGTT
>JACCRL010000165.1 GCA_013813605.1 Gemmatimonadaceae bacterium | reverse complement strand
TTCGCAGCATCCCGAGCTCTATCGCCGCATCGGGCATGACATCCTGAACGAAGAGAACGCGGCGCTTCCGCATCACACCCGCGATGGCCGAGGCCACCCAGGCGAGGGCCAGATCCGGCGAAACAATGTATGCGGTGCTCGCTCCGCGGAGCGCACGAACGATGTTCGGGATGGACAGCAGACAAAGCGAGAGCTCGTGAGCGATGCGCGAAAAGGCGCGCGGAGCTTCGGTCGCGTGGTGCCACGCCCTGAGAACTTTGATATCCCCGAGGCGCTCCTCTCGCCAGAGCGATCCCTCGTAGCCCGGGTAAATCCGCCATTCCGGATAGTATGGGAAGGCGGTCGCCACTCGCACCTCGATTCCTTCGGTGCTGAGAAACCGCGCAAACTCCGTCGTGACCTGCCCTATCCCTGTGCGCTCCGGCGAAAAGTTGGAAGTGATTATCGCTACTCGAGCGTCGATTACAAAAAGCCTCAGCTATAGATTAGTCAATGTGCCAGCCATCCTGGATTTTCACAACCACCTCATCCCCGCCGTGGACGATGGAGCGGCGAGCCTCGAAGAATCGCTCGGTGGCATTGCCACGATGGCAGCGCAGGGCATCGATCAGATCATCACCACGCCCCACCTGCGGGCATCTCTGCTCGGGCAGCGCGCAAAGTTCGACTCGTATCTCGCCGATGTTCAGACGTCATGGGCGATTCTCGCGGAGGCAGCCACGCGTGACTTCCCTCAGATCAAACTGTGGCGGGGATTCGAGATTCTGCTCGATGTGCCTGACGTGGATCTGAGCGATCCCATTCTGCGCCTGGCCGGATCCACCTTTGCGTTGGTGGAATTTCCCTTTTTGTCCGTGCCGCCGAATAGCGCCCGCGCACTCGACGCGGTGACAAAGCAGGGCTATTTCCCGATTGTGGCACATCCGGAGCGGTACCCGGACGTTCAGCGCGCGCACGAGCTCGTTCACGAATGGGTCGGGGCCGGGGCGAGCCTTCAGGTGAACGCGGGCTCGCTGCTGGGACGATACGGGCCGGCGGCGGAGAACGCCGGCTGGTCGTTACTGGAACTCGGCGTCGCCAGCTATGTGTGCAGTGATTATCACTCCGCGGGAGCCTGCCACACCGCTCAGGCGTTCGACGCGGTAAGAGCAAGAAGCGACAATGCGACTGCCGAGCTGCTCTTTTCAGTCAACCCCGGACGGATCCCCGGCAGCGCCGCCGCGCTCCCCGTCGGGTCGGTTCAGCCCAGAAAGACGAGCGCCTTCAGTCGATTCTGGGCGCGATACAAGTCGTGACAATGCCTGCACTTAGCCCGGTTGCGTGAAAGTCGCTTGCCAGCCAGCCGCTCACATTCTATGTTAGTCATCCGTTTTCAACATCTTCCGAAGACGGCCCAAGCCCCTGCCATTGACTAACCCGACCAGAGTTTCACCCCCCAGGAAGCCGCGTTTCTCTACGCCCCTCGAGGGCGTCGAGCCGACGGGATCGTCACGCGCGGATTCGGAACGACAGAACCCGTGGGCTCGCCCCACGCCAGTGATCCTCCAGCAGCGCGCCCGCGCCAGAGAGCGAGCGCTCGCGATGGCGAGCGTCGTCAGGGTAGTCGTACTCCTCGCCACCGATCTGCTGCTGCTGTTCGTGGGTCACGCGTCGGTCAACCTGGCGAGAGGCGGCCAGGAGCTTCCCGGCCTCTCCTTCACCTCGCCGGGCTTTGTGCCGCGGGGAACGTTTCCGAGAATCGAAGTCATCACCGCCATCATCCTCGGGCTGATGATCTTCGGGAATTACAGGAGCGGCCAACGCTGGCGAAACATGATGACCCTCCTTGCGGGGTCGACCCTCGGACTTTCGCTCGTTTTCTGGAGCCGGCTGTGGAACGGCGCGTCAACGGAAACCATCATCGCATTCCTTCTCCTGCTCGGCATCGTTGCCCTGGCATTGAGGGGCGGTCGCGAGGTTCTCTACCACGCGCTGCAGAAGATCCGTCCCAGTCCAATTGGAGTGTCGCGCGCCATCGTTCTCGGTTCCCGCGCCAGCGCCGATCAGATCGCGAGGGCGGACGCGGTGTGCATGAATCAGCGAATATCCGTTGTTGGCAAGGTCATCACAGACTTACCCTTGCCCAAGGATTGCCTGGGCGGCCTCTCTGACCTCGTCTGGATCCTGGAAAGGCACGCCATCGATTCGATCTTTATCGCGGACCGGCTTGACGAAGACGTGCTGATCGACGTCCTCGAGGTCGCAGAAAAAACCGGCTGCACTGCAGTGATTGCGAATCCGGTTTTCCCGTTCGCCGGATTCGTTCCAACGGTGATCAAACGCGGCCACATCCCCTTCGTGAGGCTGACGCGGCCCAGCCTGCGGATTCCCCAGCTCATTTCCAAGCGCGCCTTCGATATCGTTTCGGCGTCGGCATTGATGGTACTGCTGGCCCCGCTGTTCATTGTCATCGCGGTTGCAGTGCGCGTTACGTCGCGCGGCCCTGTGTTTTACAAGCACATCCGGGTTGGTTACGCCGGGAAACGGTTTCAGATGTACAAATTCCGCAGCATGGTGCGGGATGCCGAAAAGCTGAAAGCCGACCTGG
>JACCRL010000162.1 GCA_013813605.1 Gemmatimonadaceae bacterium | reverse complement strand
GGTCCATTCTCGGGAACGCATTCGGGAAAACGGGACTCACGATGGGCGCGGTCTTCGGCGGACTGATGATGAGCACCGTGGCGGTGCGCATGGCGCTCAGCAGAAAATGGATCGCACCGGCCGAGTTCAAGTTCGCCGTGATCGGCGCCAACATCGGGTTCATCCTCGCCGCTGTGATCGCGGTGCGAACCCTCTCCAGTCCGGTCGGGCCCGTGCTGAGCGCGATGCTCATTGGCGCCGGGGCCGTCATCGGCAGCCGCATGGGTAAAGCACCGGGCTAGATTCTGAAACGGCGCGTTGATTAGGGACGGCTCCCTTACCTCCCACTATGGGTTCGAGCTGCCGCCCGACCGCATCGCGCAAACACCGAGCGAGCAACGCGGCGGCAGCCGATTAATGGTCGTCGACAGAACAACCGGCGAGATTTTGCACCGTCAGTTCGCCGATGTCGCCGAGCTGATTCCGGCCGGCGATGCAATCGTTCTCAACACCACGAAGGTCTTTCGCGCACGACTCCGCGGCAAACGCGACAACGGCGCCGACGCGGAAGTCCTGCTGCTCCGCGCACTCGGCGACGCCCGCTATGAAGCGATGGTGCATCCGGGCGGAAAGCTCAAACCGGGACGGCGCGTCACGATCTCACCTGATCTCCAGGTAGAGATCGAATCCACGACGGAGCGCCGCACCCGCATCGTTCGCCTCGAGTCCGGCCTCCCCCTCGATGACGCGATCGAAAAGTACGGACACGTCCCGCTTCCTCCCTACATCATGCGCGAGGACGCTCAGGCGGACCGCGAACGGTACCAGACCGTTTACGCCGAACAAGCCGGCTCGGTGGCTGCCCCCACCGCCGGACTTCATTTCACTCCTGACATGCTCGACAAGCTCTCGGCGCGCGGCGTGCGACGCGCGAACATCCTGCTGCACGTCGGCGCGGGAACCTTCCGCCCGGTCGAAGCGGAGGACCCGGATGAGCACGTCATGCACGAGGAGTCGTTCTCCCTTTCGAACGAAGCGGCTGAGACTCTCAACGGAGTTCGTGCGTCCGGAGGAAAGATCTGGGCAGTCGGTACGACAACCGTGCGCACACTTGAAAGCGCATTTGGGCCCGACGGCGGCCTTAGGCCGATGTCCGGGGAAACCAGGATTTTCATCCGGCCGCCGTACGCATTTCGTGCGGTCGATCGTCTTTTTACGAACTTCCACCTGCCGCATTCGACCCTCATCATGCTCGTCGCGGCGTTTGCGGGATATGATCTGACCATGCGCGCATACGACGAAGCAATTGCCGCCGGATACCGCTTCTACTCCTATGGCGACGCAATGCTGGTAACGGGCGATCCATGACAAGGCGAACTCACACGTGCACGTGCTGCCCCATCAGTTCAAGATGATGCCCGGACTCGACGACGCACCCGCTTTCACTTCGCGCAGCGGCGGATAGTCCGCGTCGGCGCGCTTCCAGTTCTCGAGCAGCTGCCTGTAAGCCTGCATCGCCGCCGCCGGATTGCCCTGCGCGCGATGCGCTCGCGCCAGGCCGAGGAGAGAAGCCGAGTGGTTCTTGCGCAGCAGAAGCTCCCGCTCGAAGGCGCGCACGGCCTCCGAGTGCATCCTGTTCGCGATCAGCAGATTCCCGTAGGGGAGCAGCACCGGCGGAATGATCGGCGGACCGGCCGGTGAGCCCTTCGCCTCGATGTCTGCACCGGCGGAATAGAACGCAATCGCGCCGAGCTGGTCACCGCGCAGCCTCGCAATTCCGCCTGCGATGAGGGCAACGCCCATTTCGTACCCATTATTTGAGTAGCTCCCGGGTACCGCAGTCGCCCGTCGAGCCTTGAGCAGCGAAAGAATTCTCGCCGCCCGTGCGCTGTCCCCACGCGAAACGGCCGCAACCCCGGCCTGCACCATGTCCGGGAGGGGGAATGCGGCGCCCGCATCCGGAGCTTCGTCCACCGACAGCGGGTCGGCCACACTCACTGACTTCCAGTCGCCGCTCGCCGATGCGTACTGGAACCAGAAATCCCAGAGCGAGTAGCGCGCGTTCGCCGGCCCCGATGCCATGAGTGTCCGTGCGGTATCGATCAGCGCGCGCGCGTCGCGGAACCTGCCCTGTTGCAGATACGCGTACTGCAGCCAGGTGAGGCTGTGATAATCGAGCACGGCGTTGTCGAGATTGTTCTGCTTTGCCCACGCGCGTGAAGCAGCCCAGGCGCGCTCGTTGGAAGCGACGACATCCTCCCACGCTCCGATCTGCAGGAAGATGTGCGACGGCATGTGCAGCGCGTGCTCGGCGTCGGGGGCGATCTTCGCGTACTCGCGCGCGAAGGGAAGCCCCTGCTCCGCCCTCACCGGGTTGTCGAACGCGTGAATGAGATAGTGCGCTGCGCCGGGATGCTTTGGATTCTTCGCGAACACGTTCTCCGCATACCGGATCGCGTCGTCAGCCGTTATTCCCTTTCCGACCTGGGCACCAAGCCCGAGCAGGCCCAGCGCGGCGAATGCGGACGCCTCGAGGTCGGCGGGATCGGAGTCGGCAATGCGCCGCATCGAATCGGCGAATGCGCGTGCGCGGTCCACTTCCTTCCCCTCGGCGAAGAGAGCTTCAATCGCACCTCCCCACGCGCGCTCGCGCGGGGTTTTCGCGCGTGCTACCCGTGCCTGGGAGCTGGCACCCAGCGGCGACAACGCCAGCCTCGCGGCGGGAAGGTCTTCCTGCCCCCAAAGTGGATGGCGATGCGTCAGCGCTTCCATCCAGTAGGCCAGCGCAAACCCCGGATCCGCTTTCTCCGCGGCGCGGAAGGCGATTGCCGCATCCCGATAGCCGAAGCTGTGCAGATGCGCGACGCCGCGGATGAAATCAGCCTGCGCGGCGGTCTTGCCGGAGTTCGGAAAAACGACTGTCCCCAGCCCGCCGTGAGCACCCTGCGCATGAACATGGTCCTGCGCGATGGCGGGGCCGGCGGCAGCGAGCGAAAGAGCAAGAACACAAGCCGAAGTACGCATCGGAACCCTCGATTGGTGCGGGCAGGGTGATACACTCGAAGATGGGTCAATAAACCCCTACATTGCCAGCGTGACTTTCACGTTCCAGATCGAGTCCACCGCCGGCGCCGCACGAGCCGGCGTTTTCGTCACGCCCCACGGGCCGGTCGAGACGCCGGCGTTCATGCCCGTCGGCACGCTCGCGGCGGTCAAGACGCTCGACCCCGACGATCTCACGCAGATGGGCGCGACGATGATTCTCGCCAACGCCTATCACCTGCACCTGAGGCCCGGAGACGACACCGTGCGCGAGATGGGCGGCCTGCACACGTTCATGCGCTGGGACCGTCCGATTATCACCGACTCCGGGGGGTTCCAGGTCTTCTCCCTCGCGAAGCTCCGCACCGTCAGTGAGGACGGCGTCGAATTCCAGAGCCACATTGACGGCTCGAAACGATTCTTTACCCCGGAATCGGTGATGCAGATCGAGCGCAACCTCGGCGCCGACGTGATCATGCAGTTCGACCACGTCATCCCCGGCCAATCCGATGAAACTGGCGCGCGCGACGCGAGTGAGCGCAGCATCCGCTGGCTCGCGCGTTGTCTCGCCGAGGTGAACAGACTGGATGCCGGCGAAAGATCCATCCGTCAGGCGCTCTTCCCGATCGTGCAGGGCGGAATCCACGGCCACCTCCGGCGCGAGGCCGCCGCGGCAATCGCCGCAATGAACGACTGGCCGGGCTTCGGCATCGGCGGACTGTCGGTGGGTGAGGAAAAAGAAGCGATGTACGCGATGCTCGACATCGCCAGCGAAGCGCTTCCCGCCGGCCGGCCGCGCTACCTGATG
>JACCRL010000128.1 GCA_013813605.1 Gemmatimonadaceae bacterium | reverse complement strand
AAGGCGTTACTGGAGCAGATTGCCGCTGCGCCCCGATTCGCCGGCGGCTCAGAAGAGCGCCGGGCGCGCGATCTCTGCAGAAGCCAGCTCAGAGCAGCCGGTTTCTCCTGCCACGAGCGGGCATTCGGGTATTCACGCTGGCCAGCGATCTGGGGTTCGCCACTCGCATCAATTGCCCAGCTGCTGGGCACGCTTCTGCTTGCGTGGATGGCGACGCGCCGTGGCGCCGCGGCAGCGCTGCTCACGGTGGGAGCTTTCCTTCCCGTCCTCTGGCTGGCATCGCGGTGGGTGCGCATGCACGGAACTGCCCGGCTGCCCTGGCTGCGCGCCGGTGCGGCGAATCTCGAGGCCGTTCGCGGGGAGCCCATCGCCTGGCTGGTCGCCCATCTCGATTCCAAGTCCCAGACCTTACCGATGCTCTGGCGAATTGCAGGGTCGGTGGCGGCATCGGCGATCACTGCGACGGCGATCATCGTGGCTCTGCTGCAACTTGCCGGTGTTTCGTCCGTAGGGAGGTTGTGGGCGGCGATCACGATGGCGGCGGTCGTGGCGGCACTGCCGGGAATCCTCTGTTTCGTGCGCAACGCTTCGAGCGGCGCGGTGGATAACGCCAGCGGCGTCGTCGCCATCGTGCTTGCCGCTGAAGAGCTGTCGCGAGCGTCGCTGCCAGTGGGCGTGTTGATCACGAGTGCCGAGGAGCTGGGACTTGCTGGTGCGCGCGCCTGGACTTCAACTCGATCGGGTAAGCCAACGATGATGATCAACTGCGATACGGTGGACGACGCGGGACGCTGGTACTGCATGTACACCGGCGATCGCCCGGCCGCGCTCGTTGCCGCCGTAAATGCGACAGCGTTGAGGCTTGGAGTGGATTTGACCACGCGCCCACTGCTTCCGGGAATTCTTGCCGACAGCGTTGCTTTCGCCGATGCTGGATCGGAGAGCGTGACGATAAGCCGCGGCAATTTGCGAACGCTCGCGCGCATCCACACGCGGGGCGATAATTCAGCGGTGATGACGGCGGCCGGCGCGGCGGATGCGTCGCTCTTTCTGACCGCACTGGTGACGGAGATTTCCTGATGGCATTGCTGACGCTTACCGCGGTCCTGATCCTTTCGCTCGCCCTGATCGCACTCGGCTTGCCGGGCCTATGGATCATGGTTGCGAGCGCCGTGGCGTACAACATCGTGGTGCCGGGCGATCACATCAGCTGGTTCTCCCTGCTCGGCGTCGGCGTCTTGGCACTCGTCGCCGAGTTTCTCGAGTTCTCTCTGTCGGGGAAGTACGCCAGAAAGTATGGTGGCTCGCGCCGCGCCGGCTGGGGCGCGATCATCGGCGGCATCGCCGGTGCGTTCATGGGCGTGCCGGTGCCCATCATCGGGTCGGTGATCGGCGCTTTCATCGGATCCTTTGTCGGCGCGCTCATCGCCGAGATGACGGCGGGGTCAACCGCAGGGCCGGCGACGCGTGTTGCCACCGGCGCCCTCATCGGCAGAGTGGTCGCGACGGCGCTCAAGGTGGGAATCGGGATTACGATCGCCGTGTGGATCTTCCTCGCCGCGCGGGGCTAGCACCGCGGCGGTCAACATTGACAGTCAATCCGATAGACGTAGATTGAACCAACGCCCCGCACCTGTCGGGGCGTTTGCTTTTTCCCCCCGGAAATTCCCGCCATGATCGCAAGCCAACGGACCGCCATACTACCCGCGCGCGCGGACGCCTGATGTTCGACGGCAAGCGGAGGACGGTGGTCGTTGTCGGCGCGCAGTGGGGCGACGAGGGAAAGGGCAAGCTCGTGGACGTGCTGGCGGAGCGCGCCGACTGGGTCGTTCGCTACCAGGGCGGCGCGAACGCCGGACACACCGTTCACATCGGCGAGAAGTCGTTCGTGCTGCACCAGGTGCCGAGCGGCATTCTGCACCCCGGTGTGCGCTGCGCGATCGGGAACGGCGTTGTCCTCGATGTCGAAACGCTATTCGCGGAAATCGATGAGCTGGTCGCCGACGGAATCGATGTCGCGGGCCGGCTGTACGTGAGTGACCGCGCGCACCTCGTCCTCCCATATCACAAGCTTGTCGACGGCCAGAGCTCGGCCAGCCGCGAGATCGGCACGACGGGTCGCGGGATCGGGCCCGCTTACGAGGACAAGTACGGTCGGCGCGGCGTGCGCGTGCTCGACCTGCGTCGCCCGGACTCGCTGGCGAAACTCGTCGCGCGCGGAGTCGAGCATGCCAACAGCCAGCTCTCCAAGTCCGGCGGAGAGAAGCGCGCTTCCGCCGCGGATACGCTGGCGGTGCTGGAGAAATTCACGCCGCGCCTGCTGCCGCTCGCCGAAGATGTGGGACTCAGGCTGCACAAGGCGATCACGGGCGGAGCGGCCGTGCTGCTCGAGGGTGCGCAGGGCTCGCTGCTCGACATCGATCACGGCACCTACCCCTTCGTTACGTCGAGCAGCACGACGTCGGGCGGGGCGGCGACCGGCGTCGGGATCGCGGCGCGACGGCTCGACGCCGTGATCGGGGTGGTGAAAGCCTACACGACACGCGTCGGCAATGGCCCGCTACCGACCGAGCTCGAAGAGCCGCTCGCGACGGAAGTGAGGACGCTGGGCAACGAGTACGGCGCGACGACAGGGCGTCCGCGCCGCTGTGGATGGTTCGACGGTGTCGTGGTCCGGTACGCTGCCCGTGTAAACGGACTGACGGATCTTGCGGTCACGAAGCTCGACGTGCTCGACACCCTCGACCGCATCGGGCTTTGCACCGGGTACGAAGCGGACGGCGAGCTGTACGAGGAGTTTCCCGGTGACCTCGGAATTCTCGAGAACGCGACACCACGCTACGAGTGGTACGACGGCTGGCGGAGCTCCACGGCGGACGCGCGCGAAATCTCGCACCTTCCCGGAGAGGCGCGCCGCTACCTCGACCGCATCGAGGCGCTGGTGGAGACGCCGATCAGCTATGTCAGCGTCGGCACCAGGCGCGACCAGATCATCGGGGTGTAGCCAGGGAATATTTTTCCTCTCCCCACCCGCTGTGGCTCCAGAGGGAGGAAACTCCCTTGCGCTGTATATTTCCCCGCCTATGGCCAGCCAGACTGCACCCGATGTGATGGAAAAGCTCGTGTCGCTGTGCAAGCGACGCGGCTTCATTTTTCAGTCTTCCGAGATCTACGGCGGCGCGGGGTCAGTCTGGGACTACGGCCCGCTGGGCGTCGAGCTGAAAAAGAACCTGAAGGATCGCTGGTGGCACGCGATGGTGCGGAAGCGTAGCGACATCGAGGGGCTCGATGCGGCGATCCTGATGCACCCGCGCGTTTGGGAGGCGAGCGGTCACGTTGGCGGCTTCGTCGACCCGCTCGTCGACTGCCGCAACTGCAAGAAGCGGTTTCGCGCCGACGATGCGAAGATAAAGGGAACGCCCGGTACTCCCGATGCGCAGTGTCCGGCCTGCGGCATGAAGGGAACGCTCAGCGAAGCGCGCCAGTTCAATCTCATGTTCAAAACGTTCATGGGCCCGCTCGAGGACAGCGCCGCGGTCGTGTACCTCCGTCCGGAAACTGCGCAGGGCATTTACGTGAATTTCCTGAACGTGCAGCAGTCCACGCGGCAGAAAGTGCCCTTCGGCATCGCGCAGATCGGGAAGGCATTTCGCAACGAGATAACTCCCGGCAACTTCATATTTCGCACGCGCGAATTCGAGCAGATGGAGATGCAGTTCTTCGTCGAGCCGGAATCGGCGATGGAATGGTTCGAGTACTGGAAGGGCGAGCGCATGGCGTGGCATCGCAGCCTCGGCCTCGACGAGGGCCGGCTGCGCTTCCATCAGCATACCGACAAGGAGCTCGCGCACTACGCCAAAGCCGCCTTCGATGTGCAGTTCGATTTTGGTGGAACGCTCGGATTCCAGGAGATCGAAGGCGTCCATCACCGCGGAAACTTCGACCTCACCCAGCACCAGGAATTCTCGGGCAAGAAGCTCGAGTACTTCGACCAGGTGGCCAACCAGCGCTACCTGCCGAATATCGTCGAGACGTCCGCCGGCGCCGACCGCGTCACCCTGACGCTCCTCGTGGACGCCTATCGCGAGGAAGAGGTCGAGGGCGACACGCGGGTCGTGCTTGGTCTCCACCCGGCGGTGGCGCCGATCAAGGCCGGGGTCTTCCCCCTGGTGAAGAAGGACGGAATGCCGGAGCTCGCCACCGAGCTGCACCGGGAGCTCAAGCGTCGATTTCCGGTCTTCTACGA
>JACCRL010000122.1 GCA_013813605.1 Gemmatimonadaceae bacterium | reverse complement strand
ATGCGGCGCCCCCGGCCGCTGCCGCGCCTCCGCGCGCGCAGGTTGCGTCGAGCGACGAAGCCTTGCGCGCAACGGAGCGAAGGAAGGTTCCGCTCGCCGCTATGATCGGGTTTCCGCTGCTGGCAATTCTGCTGCTCGGCGGCGGTTACTGGGCGTTCACGCAGCGCGGAAGTCCGGACGCTGACATGAATGCCGGAATAGAATCGATGCGCTCCGGCCAGCGCGAGCGCGCCCGCGGAGAGTTCTCCAAGGTCGCGCGCGACAACCCGACGCTTGCGACGCCGCACATTTTTCTCGCGCGGCTCGCGCGTGAGTCGGGCGACATGACGGGAGCGCGGGCGCAACTCGATACGGCGCTCCGCCTCGATCCAACGAATTCGATTGCGCTACGCGAGATGGGATTGGTGCTGCTGTTCAGCAGGCAATACGACCTCGCGCGGAAGTTTTTCGTGCGCGCAGTGAAAGCGAACCCCGCGGATCCCGCCGCCAAAGGGTATCTCGGCTGCTCGATGATGCGACTCAACCGAACGGACGAGGGAAGGAAGTGGTTGAGAGACGCCGGGCAAGGCGCCTGGAGCGTGTGCGCTCAGCCCAACGCGACCGCGCCGCCTTTGTGATCGAGTTCAGGAACGTCGGGAAGACTTACAAATCACTCCTCGGCAGTGCGGTCAAAGCGGTCGAGGAGTTTTCATTGGTGATCGCCGAGGGTGAGGTGTTGGGGATCGCCGGACCGAACGGGGCCGGGAAGAGCACGCTGATCGCGATGCTGCTCGGGTATCTGCGGCCAACGACTGGAACGGTGGACATCGACGGCATGCCGGCCCGCGCATACGTCGAGGCGCACGGCATCGGCTACCTGTCCGAGCTGATCGGGATCAATCCGAAGTGGCGAGCCGACACCGCGCTGGTTCGCTATGCTACGCTGGCCGGAGTTCCCGAGGCGGATCTCGCGCGCACGGTGGACGGGCTGATCGAGCGGCTCGGGCTCGGCGAGCACCGGAAAAAGAAGATCAAAGCGCTGTCGAAAGGAAATCTGCAGCGGCTCGGCCTCGCCCAGGCGCTGCTGCGCGAGGAAAAAATCCTTGTTCTCGACGAGCCGACTCACGGCCTCGATCCGCTCTGGACGCAGAAGTTTCGCGACATCGTTGGTGAGCTGCGCAGGCCTGACCGCATCATCCTCATCGCCTCGCACAACCTCGACGAGCTGCAGCGACTAGCCGACCGCGTCGTGATCATGGACCGCGGCCGGCTGCAGCGAGTGGTCAGCACCGGATACGACGAGGCTCCGCAGAGCGCGGGAACGTACCGCCTGTCGATGGCGTCGGGTCACGATCTCGTCGTCGAATGCTTTCCCGGCGCGATCGCTGCCGGCCGCGGTGAGTTCGACGTCACCATCAGCGAGCTGGCCGAGCTCAACAGGGGTCTGGCCGAGCTCATCGGACGGGGTGCACTGGTGGCGAGTGTCGTCCCGGCGCGATCGGTGCTGGAGCAGCAGTTCCGCGAAGCCGTTGGAGAGACGCGATGACGAAGGGCAGGCTCGGCAGGTACGCGCTGTGGCAATTTCGCGATTTTGCCACCGACCGCGCGATCGCGATTCTCATCATCGGTACGCTGATGGGGTACCTCGCCGTCGAGCCGATAAGGCGCCTGATGGGACCAGGATGGGCGGGCAACCCGCAGCTGCCCCTGGCGCGCATCGTCGCGTCGGTGGCGTCTTCCCTCACGACGCTCGCGGTGCTCATTGCACTCAACGGCATGATCTCGCAGGACCGGAAGCGCGGCTATTATCGCTTCCTGTTCGCCAAGCCGGTAAGCCCGCTTCTCTACTACGCGCAGCTCTTTCTGGTACACCTCGCCGGCGTCCTGGCGGCAATGGCGGTGTTGACCGGAGTTTTTTCTTTCTTCGTCGCACCGTTCTCGGTGAAGAACATTCTGATGTACACGCTGGTAGTGTACTTCGCGATGGGTGGGATCGGGTTTTTCATCTCCGCGGCGACGCGCTTCGACTGGGTGACGCTAGCGGCGGTGTGGGTTGGTTCCCGCGTGCTGCGGGGCCTTTTCGGCGATGAACAGGGGATCAGGGGCCAGCTCGTCAAGCTTCTACCGCCGGTCCATAAGGTGGATGACGTCGCGGCATCGCTCCTGAGCGACGGAACGGCGCCGATGGGGGACCTCGCGTGGCTGGTCGGCTACGGCGCGCTGTTCTTCGTGCTCGGGCTGGTGGTGCTGAGGCAGCGCTCGCTGGCCAGCTGATCGTCCGCGCACCCAATGAATCCTTCCACAGTGCAGCGCACTACGCTCGGCAATGGACTGACAGTGCTCGTCCAGCAGGATCGTTCCGCGCCCGTGGTGGCGATCGTGACTTACGTGAAGGCCGGCTACTTCGACGAACGCGACGACCAGAACGGACTCGCCCACGCACTCGAGCACATGTTCTTCAAGGGAACGCCGACGCGCGGCGTGGGCGAAATCGCCAGGGAGACGAAGGCGAGCGGCGGGTATCTGAACGCGCACACCATCTACGACAACACGACGTACTACGCGGTCCTGCCGTCGTCGGGGTTCGCGCGTGGACTGGAGGTACAGGCCGACGCCTATGCCAACTCGGTGATCGACGGCGGAGAGCTGGCGCGCGAGCTCGAGGTGATCATCGAGGAGGCGAAGCGGAAATCGGACAACGCTTCCGCCGTGGCGACGGAAAGTTTTTTTGAGCTGATGCACGACGCGCACCGCATCAGGCGGTGGCGGATCGGGCACGAAGCCGGACTTCGCCAGTTCACGCGGCAGAAGATGCTGGATTTCTACAGGAATTTCTATCGCCCGAACAACACCATTCTCTGCATATCGGGCGATGTTGACGGCGCCGACGTCCTGGCGAAGGTCGAATCGCTGTACGGATCGCTGGAGCGCGCGGAAATAGCCCGGTCGCCGGGACCCGGCGAGGCCGGTGAGCGCCGATTCCGGTATCGGGAGCTGTCCGGAGATGTCGGGCAGAGCCAGCTGCTCATCGGCTGGAACACGCCGCCGACAGTGCATCCGGATACGCCGGCACTCGACGTCGCCGCCTCGATACTGGGTGTCGGACGCGCGTTGAGACTTTATCGCGCGGTGCGGGAGCGGAAGCTGGGCTCGTCGGTCAGTGCCTACAACTACACGCCAACGCAGCTCGGCGTGTTCGTGCTGCATGCGGAGTGCGAGCCGGAGAACACCGCCGCCGCGGCGCGCGCGATGTGGGATCAGGCACGCGCACTCCGCGACAATCATGTTGACGAGGGTGAGCTTTTGCGCGTCCGCAGCAGCTTCGAGGCGCGCTGGGTGCGCAGGCTCGAAACGGCGGAGGGCCGCGCCAACCACCTCGCCGAATGGGAAGCGCTGGGCGGGTGGGAGCTGGCAGAGGGCTACTTCGATCGTTTCCTCTCGGTCAGCGCGGGAGAGATTCGTGACGCGGCGAACCGCTACCTGCCCGCCGGGAGCGCTGGCGCACTCGTGTATCGTCCGCGTCAGTCGGCGACGATTGCTGCTGGGGGTGCGGACATGCTTCGCATCCTCGACGGCGAGCGACCGCCGCAGCTGTCACCGGTCGCAAGTCGTGCGGCGATTCTTCATCGCGGTTCCGCGCCGGTGCTGGAAAAGAGGGTGAATGGAGTGTCGGTGTACCGCACGCCTGGTGGAGTCCCGGTGCTCGTTCGCCGAAAAACCGGGCCCATGGCGCACGTCGCCGTGCAAGTCGCCGGTGGCGCGCTCGAAGAGCGCGCGGCGCGCGCCGGCCTGACGATGCTAACCGCGCGTACGATGACGAAGGGAACGACAACGCGGTCGGCAGCACAGATTGCGGAGGATTGCGAGCTGCTCGGTGGCGGAATCTCGGCGTCGGCCGGGGGCGACAGCTTCGGATGGTCGTTTTCCGTCCCGGGGTCGCGGCTCGCGCAGGCACTGGAGCTCGTCGGCGATGTGGTGCAGCAGGCGACGATTCCCATCGACGCGTTCGAAACCGAGCGCGCGGTGGCCCTCTCCGGGTTGGCGATGATGCGTGACGACATGTTTCGCTATCCGCTGCGGCTCGCCAACTCGCTCGCGTTCGAGGGACATCCGTACGGCGTTCCCGTCAGCGGCACTGAGGAATCACTGCGCGCACTCTCTCCCGAACACGCGCGCGAGTGGCATCGCTGCCGCGTGCTGCGGTCGGCGGCCGTGATCGGCGTCGTTGCCGACCTTCCCGAGGACGAAGTGGCGCGCGCCGTTTGCGCCGAGTTCGCCGCGATAGAGCTCGCGGAGATTCCCCTCGTCGAGCCCCCGCGGTGGGGCACACGCGTCGAGGCTGCGAGCGAAGAGCGGGACAAGGCGCAAACGGCACTCGTGCTCGCGTTCCCCGCGCCGGCGCGCACCGACGATGACCGCTTCGCGGCAACGATGCTGGCAACGATCGCCAGCGGGCTGGGCGGCCGTTTCTTCGACGAACTGCGTGACAAACAATCCCTCGCCTACACCATTCACGCCGGAGTGAGCGAGAAGCGGCTCGCCGGCGTCTTCGTCACCTACATCGCCACTTCACCGGAAAAAGAGGAAGCTGCGCGTGCCGGACTGCTCGCCGAGATCGAGAAGTTCCGCACGGAGCCGGTGACGGACGTTGAGCTGCGGCAGGCTACGGAATACCTGGTGGGCACCCACGCCATCAGCCGGGAGAGTGGCGCATCGGTGCTCGGCGAGATCCTCGACGCATGGATCTTCGGCCGCGGACTGTCCGAGCTCGACGAGTTCGAGTCGCACGTGCGGTCAGTCACCGCGCAGGATGTACGGGAAGTCGCGAGACGCTACCTCGATCCGGATATCCGCGTCGAGGGAATCGTTCGCGGCGCGGGACGAACCGTCTAGCGGGTGGTGGAGAGCGCCTTCATCGCGGTCTGAAGCTCGGTCGTGGCGGACCGCAGACGTCCACCGGGCGCGCGCAACCCGCGGATGGTGTTGTAATCGCCGGCTTCGTAAACGACGAGTCCCTTGATCGGTGCCTGGGCGGTGGCCCAGGCGAGAACACCCCGTATGGAATTCTTTTGATTGTCCTCGCCGTGGACGAGCGGATATCCGCCGGCGGCGAATACCCAGTGATCTTTCGGCTTCTCGGGAAACTGTCTCATCCATCGCTGCGCGACGCGCAGGTACGTGTCGAGCGAGCGCGCACCATCGAATCCGGGGAGGAGCGAGAAGCCAACGACATCGATTGGCGAGCCCGGCGCGGCCGCCCAGGCGTAGAGCACGCTGTCGCGCGGCCCGTAGGTGCTCATCGAAACGGCCACTTTTATCCGGCGGTTGACGCCGTGTGAGATGCGCGCCGCGCGCGTGAAATAATCCACCCAATAGTCGTTCGTTTGCGTGCCGAGGATGCGCGCGCCTTCATCGTTTGGGTCGAGAGCGGGGAGGAGGTAGTCGGGGCGGAGGCGGCGCGCGAGGCGGTCGACGTCCTTCACCCGCTCGAGCGTGTAGGCCGCCGGCGACTCGGTGATCTTCGCGCGGGCGTTCTTCGGATAACCAAGAGTGATGATGAGCATGGTGCTGTCGGTGCGCGTCCTCTCGATGGAGCGGGCCAGCGAATCGAGCGGCACGCCGCGCGCGGCTTCGGGATTGACGACGATGCTGATTGCGTCGAAGTCGAGCGTGTCCACCAGTGAGAGATCGTTGGCCAGCGCGAGCGGCGGCGGCGCGCCGCGTAGATCGGGGAAAATTTTCAACCCGACTTTGAAATCACCCTCCGGGTGCTCCTGGAGCTGGTCGTTCTCGTGAGAGGCATAGCTCCTGATGCCGGCGAACGCGCCCGGCAGCTCGACGAGCACCAGGGCCGTCATGGCGATGGCGACGCTCGCCAACCCGACTCGTGCGAACCGCGTGAAACGCCACCGCGCTGGCAGCGAGGGGGCGAACAGCGGAATCTGCAGGAAGATGGGATTCCAGAGCGCGGCGCTCCCGAAAAACGTCCCCAGCATGCTTGCCTGCGCCGCGTTGAGCGCGAGCGCGAACTGCGGCGGGGAACCGCCGCCGGCGATTGCAAACTTCGCGACGGCGATGATCGCGATGATCGTGTTATAGGTGAGGAGCGGAAATCCGAGCAGCGGCGTGACGAGACGCCTGCTCAGCGCATAGAGGGTCTGCAGCGCGAATAGAATGGCGGTGAAGGGCCACAGCCACGCGACCAGGTAAACTGCCCGGCCGTAAAGAATCGACGACGCCGAGAAAGCGACGAGCAGTGCCGGAACGAGCAGCAGGCCGGCGAGTCCGGTGATCGCCTGGAACCCGCGCGGCGTCCTTCTCAGCTGCGCGATCCGCCCGGCGAGCAGGATATCCCACATGATCATCGCGATGCAGAGCGCGAGGTAGAAGGAGCCGAACGCTCTCAGCGAGGTCATCGAGCGAAGCTAGAGGGGCGCGTCCATGCTGGCAAGCACTGGCGCGCGCCCGTAGTTTTCGCTCGCATGAAACGCGGCGCAATATTCTCGCTTCCCAATTCGATATCGCTGTCGCGACTCGTGCTCGCGCTGGCGTTCGTGCTGATTCCCGGGCGCTGGGAGCGCGTGGCGATCATCCTCCTCGCCGGCGCGACCGACTTCTTCGACGGCTGGATCGCGCGGCACGAGAAGGAAGAAACCACCACCGGCGCCCTCATCGATCCGCTTGCCGACCGTGTATTCGTGTTCGTCGCGATCTCGACCTACCTCGTTCAGGGAATACTGACGACCGGGGAGTATTTCATCTTCCTCTCGCGCGACATCGCGACGGCAGTTGGGTTCGTGGTTGCGAAGATCGTTCCCGGGCTCCGGCCGGCGGTATTCCGCGCCCGCATGCTTGGCAAGATCGTCACCGTGATGCAGCTGATCACGCTCGTGGCGGTGCTGGTGTATCCGCAGTACACGCTCGTGCTCGTGCTCGCCGTCGGCGTCGTCTCGGTTGCCTCAATCGTCGACTATACCG
>JACCRL010000113.1 GCA_013813605.1 Gemmatimonadaceae bacterium | reverse complement strand
TCGCGGGCTTTGGCGATTTGGGCTGCGGTGCTGGCGCCTGATCCTGAGAAGCTGCCTTCTGCGCGCCGTTGACCGAGCCCGCCGGATGGCCGTTCCCACCGATCAGCGATGCAATCTCTGCGCGCACGTCCCCGGCGCTCATTCCGATGATCGTCGCCGCGCGCGCGTAGTCGCCGTTCGTGGATGCGAGCGCCCGCAGCACCAGCTGCCGGCGAGTGTCGGCAAGCGTTGCTTCCGGAGGCAGGCTGATCGCCACCGACCCATCAGCGCCGCGGCGAATGTGGCGCGGCATTATATCGGCGGCGGTGATTCTTTCGCCCTTCCCCATGATCACGGCCCGCTCGACAGCGTTCTTCAGCTCGCGGACGTTGCCGGGCCAATTGTAGGAAAGAATCCACTCCCAGGCCGCTTCCTCGAAGCCTGTCATCGGCTTCCCGTTCTGCTGCCCGAAACGTCCAAGGAACTCATTGGCGAGAAGCTTTATGTCGCCGATGCGCTCGCGGAGCGGCGGCAGGAACACCTCCACCACGGCGAGGCGGTAGTAGAGGTCCTCGCGCAGCTCGTTCTCGGACAGCGCCTTCTGGAGATCCCGGTTGGTCGCCGCAAGGATGCGGATGTCCACGTCAATTTCCTTCTTGCCGCCGAGCCGGCGAATGCTCCGCGTCTCGATCGCGCGCAGCAGCTTCACCTGGATGTCGGTAGGCATTTCCGCAACTTCGTCGAGGAAGATCGTGCCCCCATCCGCCATCTCGAACGCGCCGGGCTTCTCGTTGGTCGAGCCGGTAAACGCCCCCTTTTCGTGCCCGAACAGCTCGTTCTCGAGGATGTCCTTCGGCAGCGCTGCGCAATTCAGCGCGAAGAACGGTCCCTTCGCCCGGTCACTCTTTGCGTGCACCGCGCGCGCGACGAGCTCCTTCCCCGTGCCCGACTCGCCGAGGATCAGCACGCTGGCCGACGATGGCGCGACCGCCTCGATGATCTGATAGACGGAGCGCATCTCGTCCGAGCGGCCCGTCAGCTCGCCGTAGTGCGTCAACCCTTCGAGCTTGGACGACAGCTCGCGGTTTGTCTGCTGGACGCTGAATTTCTCCAGCGCCTTCGGAATGAGTGCCTTGAGCCGGTTCAGCTTGTCGGCGGTGAGTGGCTTCTCGACGTAGTCGTAGGCGCCCTCGCGCATCGCCTGCACGGCTGAATCAACCGTCGCCTGTCCGGTAACGATGATGCACTCGGTCGGGATCGCCTTCCGCTGCAGCTCCTTGAGCAGCGCCAGGCCATCGACCTTGGGCATCTTGAGGTCGGCGAGTACCACTCCGAAGCTGTCGGATCCAAGCAGGTCGAGCGCCTTCTGGCCATCGACCGCGATTGATACGTCATAGCCCTCGTCGCGGAGGATTGCGCCGAGGCCCTCCGTAATGGAGCGGTCGTCGTCAGCGATCAGAATCTTTGCTTGCTTCATCTCATGCTTTGGGAAGGCTGCTGCTTTCGGGCAAGACTCTAAATATAACCGTCTGCCCGTTCGTCTCGACGGTGACCCCGATTCGCGGCGCCAGCGTGGCAATAGCCGCTCGGATACCCTCCAGGCGCGGGCCGGCGCCCGTGATGCTGAAGGTGCCCTCGTCTCCGCCAGCGTCCGTCCCCGCCCGGACCTTGCCTTCCGCCATTGCGCCAAGAAATTCCTGGGCGAGCGCGAGCGTGCCATCCATCAACGCGCTCGCCGTCGCCACCTCGCTGACCGCGCGCTCAGCGAATGCGGAGACTTCGCCCGATCCGCCGGGCCGCGAAGACCGGCTTCTCACAACCTCGACGTTAACGGCGACACCGTTGAGCGAATTGCGGATCTCGTGCGCCGACCGGCGGAGGATTGCCGTGATGAGGGAGAGTACCCGCTCCGTTGGCCGCGCCTCAGTCACTCAGGTCGGCGTCGTCCGGCGCGGTTTCGACGGCAGCGAGGCCGGGGTTGGGCCTCGGCTTGTGCTGCACGGGTGCGGTGACGAACCGCTTCACCGTCGCGGCAGTGTCCACGACCGCAAGCTGGCGAAAAAGAAAGGTGAACTTCTCATCGTACATCTTCGCGAGCCGTTCCTTGTCCGCCGGCGAAAGATCCCAGAAGCGCCGCTTGAACGGACCGAGCGCCTTCTTTCGCGTCTTGTAAAAAAACTGCTCATCGGTGTCGGATGCCTTGCGCTCGTCCTTCGCGTTCTCGCGCAGCCACTTGTAGATCTCGTCGCGCAGCTCGCGCGGCGCGTTGTCGTACAGCATCGTCTGGAAATTCGTCGCCAGATGGATCTCGGCGGTTTCCGTTTTCGGAAAGTTGTCGAACGCGCTATCCGGAAGCGTCGATGCGCCGTGCTGCACGGCGCCCGAAAGTCCGTACTGCTCGCGCGCTACCTTCGAGAGAGTGGAGAGAGTGTCGAAGTCGATGCTGACGTCGGCGATGGTGCCGTCGGGAAGCACGACGCCACCGTGAGATGTTCCGGACTGCACGCTGATTTTCGAAAGGCCTTCGGTTCCCGGCGCGCGATTGTCCATCGTGCGGTCGAAGCCGTTCATGTATGCCTGCAGCTCCTCGACGGTGCTGTTCTCCGTGCCGACCTCGCCGATCTCTCCGCCGATCGAGATCGTGACGCCCTCCGGCTCGAGCCCGCGAATCGCCAGGGCGATGTCCACCGCCTGTTCGTAGTTGACGCGCTGCTGCTCGTCGAGGGTCTTCTTCGAGAGGTCCACCAGCGTGGATGTGTCGACGTCGATGTTGTAAAACCCCGCCGCGATTGCTTCCCGCGCCAGCTGCTTGACGTTGTTTACCTCGGCGACGGGGTCGACAGCGAACTTCTTGGAGTTCACCTGAAAGTGATCGCCCTGTATGAACACCGGTCCCCTGAAGCCTTCACGCAGTGCGGCGGCGAGCATCACGGCGACGTACTCGGCGGGACGCTGCTCGGTGTAGGCAATCTCCGAACGTGCTATCTCGAGTAGAAACGCGCCGGCGTTATTGCGGACGGCGGTGCGGAAGATCGCGCGCGCCGTGTCGTAAGCCATCCCGCGGACGTTGATTGCCGGCACCGTGAAGCCGCCCGTCTTTCCCCTTCCCCGCGCACGGTACAGATCGTGGATCGAAGCGGGCCGGACGCCAAGCGCCTGCCCGATCTCCCAGATGAGCCAGCGAGCTTCGTCACGCGCGGTCTCCTCCCCGAACACCGCTGTGGAGACGAGCGTATCCATCGCCGGAGACGCGATCGCCGCCTCGTCGTTTACCCGGACCGATCCGTCAAGAACAGTTAGCGCGCCGCCGAAGGGATGATCTTCCATTTGAGTCACAATGTTGGGGCTGTGGGGAACGGATTCAAGGTCTCAGACTACACGCCGGGGATCGGCGGCGGGGAGTGAGTCCCACTCCTTGCGCGCCTCTTCGGCGCCGGGACGCCCGAGCATCGCGTACGCGAACTGTTTTCCCAGCTCGACACCAGGCTGGTTGAAGGCGTCCACCCCGTAGAGCTGTCCGGCGTAAGCGGTGGCGATCTCGAGCATCATGATCAGCTGCCCGATGTGACCCGGATCAACGCGGTCGAGTGTCAGCGTCATGTTCGGCCGGCCCCTCTTCGCCAGCGCGCCCGCCGTTGCTCGCTGCTCGATGTCGATGAGCTCGCCAAGCGTGTGACCACCGAGGTATCCGAGCTCACGCACATCGGCGAAGGCGCGCGGGATCTCGAGCTCGTGGGCGCGTTTTTTCACCCCTACGAAGGTGACTGTCTTATCGGCGGTTCCTTCCATGAACAGCTGGACCTGGCTGTGCTGGTCGGTGGCGCCAAGCGCTGCGAGGGGCGTTGGCCCGACGGATTCTCCAGATGGCTTGAGCTTGCCGAGACTCTCCGCCCAGAGCTGGACGAACCAGTCGGCGAAATCCCGCAGCGCATCGGAGTAAGGCATGAAGACGTTGATCTTTTTCTGCAGCCTTGTGTCGGCGAGCCACTGCAGCATGGCGTAGACCCCGGCTGGATTCTTTTCGAGCTGGGGCGATGAGCACCGCGACGCCATCTCTGCCGCACCCTGAAGAAGGACTCGCACATCGATGCCGATAAGCGCCGCGGGGAGTGTGCCCACGGGCGAGAGCACGCTGAAGCGACCGCCGATGTTTGCGGGTATGTCGAGGGCCGGAACCCGGAGGCGATTGGCGAGCGGACGAAGGGCTCCCTGTGACGGATCGGTCACGAACACCATGTGCATCCTGACATCGACACCAGCGCTCGTCAGACGCTCGTGAACGATGAGGAACTGCGCCATCGTCTCGGCGGTCCCGCCGGATTTTGACGTGATGATGAAAAGCGAGCGATCGAGGCGAAGCCTGCCAAGGAGCGCGGAGATCGTTTCGGGATCGACGTTGTCGAGAACCTGCAGCCGCGGAAATCCCCCGCGCGCCGTTTCATCGAGCATGTTCCACGCGCTGGGCCGGAGTGCCGTGCGCAGAGCAATCGGCCCGAGCGCGGACCCACCGATGCCGAGGATCACGACGTCGTCGAACTGGCCGCGGACGCTGGTCGAGTAAGCGACAACCTGGTCGAGAAGCGCCTTCTGCCTCGGCAGATCGGCAAAGCCGACTGCGCCCGAAGATCGCAGGCCGGTGAACGCATCGTGAGCGCGCGCGAATTCATCACCGGCAGCGGCCCATTCCGCCGCCGCGATACCGCCGGAAGCGAGAAGCATGTTGGAGAAATCGAGCCTGACTGCCATCAGTCTATGCTCACGGCAAGCCCGTCGTATGCGGGCGCAATTCCGGCCGGCAGCTCGGCTTCGAGCGCGGCGTGCGAGTTGTGGTGTGTCAGGTGGGTCAGATAAGTCTGGCGCGCGCCGATCAATTTCGCCGCGCGAACTGCCTCCGAGATGCTGAAATGGCCTGGATGCTCGCTGCGGAGAAGTGCATTCAGTACGAGCACGCTGGCTCCCCTGAAAGCCTTCACCGCTTCGTCGGGAAGCTCCTTTGCGTCGGTTACGTAAGCGAGCTTGCCGATCCTGTAACCGTAAACGGAAATCGATCCGTGCGGCAGGGCGACTGCCTTCACCATTGCGCCTCCGACACTGAGCGTCTGGCCGGGCTCGATGGAGTGGGCGCGGCCTTCCGGTTTGCTGGTACCGGGGGCAGGACGGATCGTCTCGTCGAAGATGTACGCGAAGCGGCGCGCCAGGCGGTCCATCGTGTCCGGCGGGCCGTACATGTCGATGGGCCCGTTGCGGCGCACCGACAGCGCGCGAAGGTCATCGATGCCGTGCACGTGGTCGGCGTGGTCATGGGTGAAGAACACCGCATCGACGCTGTCGACCCCCGCGGCGATGAGCTGGAGCCGCAGCTCCGTCGGCGTATCGATGAGGATTCGCGCGCCGCTCTCCGTTTCGACCAATGCGCCCACCCTGCTTCTCTTGTCGCGCGGGTCAGGAGACCGGCATACGTCGCAGCCGCACCCGATCTGGGGAACGCCGAAGCTTGTTCCGGTCCCCAGAAAAACGAGCTTCACACGGTTTCCACTTTAAGGAGATTGGTCGTACCGGGGGTATCGAACGGCACGCCGGCCGTGACGATGATCCGGTCACCCGCCGCAGCGAGTTTGCGCTCGACGGAGGCCGCCTTGGCGCGCTCCATCATTTCGTCATAACTGTTGCAGTGCGGAACGAGCTGCGGCACGACCCCCCACACGAGCGCGAGCTGACGGTATGTGCGCGCCTCGTCGGTGAGCGCGAGTATCGGCACGCCCGGGCGGTGCGACGAGACGACACGTGCCGTAAAGCCGCTCTTCGTGAAGACGACGACAAGAGGAGCCGCGAGCATGGACACTGCCGCGACGGTCGCGGCAGCGATTGCTACTTCAGTGGTGACGATTCCGTGGGTGTGCGTGCCCGAAAAGAGCGCACCCGGCGGATGCTGCTCGACTTCCTTGATGATTCTGGTCATCGCCTCGACGGCGAGCCGCGGGTATGCGCCGGCCGCGGTCTCGGCCGACAGCATCACCGCGTCGGTACCGTCGAGAATCGCGTTGGCGACGTCGCTCGCTTCGGCACGCGTCGGCCGTGGGTGCGAGATCATCGACTCGAGCATCTGCGTCGCGGTAATGACCGGTCGGCCGAACTTGTTGGCGAGTCCGATGATACGCTTCTGCGCGCCCGGCACCGCTTCAAAGGGCAGCTCTACACCGAGGTCGCCGCGGGCGACCATCACGCCGTCGGATGCGCGCACGATCGACTCGATGTTCGTGAGCGCGACGTCCTTCTCGATCTTGGCGATCACGAGGACCGACTTTGGCACCAGCTTCCGGAGCGAATCGATGTCCTCGGCGCGCCGGACGAAGCTGAGGGCGAGGTAGTCGACCTCGTGCTCGACGGCGAAGGTGATGTCCGCGAGATCCTTCTCCGTGATGGAGGGCGCCGACACCTGAATGCCGGGGAGGTTGAGGCCCTTGTGGCTTTTCAGCTCGCCACCGTGGAGGACGCGGGCCTTCACGCGCGCGTCCTCCACCTCAAGCGCGACGAGCTCGATGAGCCCATCGTCGATCAGGATGCGGTCGCCCACGTGAACGTCCACGGCCAGCTGCGAGTAGGTGACGGGGACTTCACCCGGCCGCTCCTCACCCTCGTGCACGAGCGTCATGTCGTCGCCGACGGTAAGCATGATAGGCGACGCAAGGTCGCCGATGCGGATGCGCGGACCCTGCAGATCTCCCAGAACCGCGACCGGCCGCCCCGCCTGGTCGGCGAGGCGGCGAACCAATTCAATTGTTTGGGCGTGCTGCTCGTGGGTACCGTGCGAGAAGTTCACCCGGGCCACGTTCATTCCGGCTTCGAGCAACCCCCTGATCGCATCGCTGGTCGAGGTGGCCGGACCCAGCGTACATACGATTTTCGTGCGCGGTATGTAGACGCCGGTCACTTCCCGCCTGGTGCCAGTGTTCCGGCCTTTGCCTCGAGGCCGCCGATCAACTCGTCGAACGACTTCTGGAAGCTCGCGATTCCCTCCTCGAGCAGCAGATCGGTCACAGCTTTCATCGAGATTCCCGCCGCCTCGATTTCGCGCAGAACTCCCTCCGCCGCCGGCACTTTCTGGGTAACGGTGCGTGAGACGGCGCCGTGGTCCCTGAACGCATCGATCGTCGCGGGCGGCATCGTGTTCACCGTATCGGGACCGATCAGCTCCTCCACGTACATGACATCACGGTAGGCGGGGTTCTTCGTGCTCG
Source organism: Gemmatimonadaceae bacterium (assembly GCA_013813605.1). GTDB lineage: Bacteria > Gemmatimonadota > Gemmatimonadetes > Gemmatimonadales > Gemmatimonadaceae > UBA4720. Next base: position 4,453 of record JACCRL010000113.1, on the reverse strand, counting down.
TGCTCGCCCAGAGCGGCCGTTGCACGCGGGCGCCCTCTTTCGCGAGCGCCTCCCAGCGCGGGCCGGAAAACTTCTCTCGAAAGAGCTTGTAGGCAAGCTTGGCGTTTGCGATTGCCGCACGCCCCTTCAGCATTCCAAGCCTTTCTGCTTCAGCGGGCGACGCCTTTGCGGCGAGCGCATCGAGCCGCTTGTCTACTTCCGTATCAACACGGCTGATGAAAAAGCTGGCGACAGAGGCCAGCCCGTCGACGGGCTTGTGCGCCTTGACGCGGTCTTCGAGGCCGGCGAGGTACGCCTCGATCACGCGTTCATGGGCCGAGATCGCGAAAAGAAGCGTAATGTTGACGTTGATCCCGTCGCCGATCAGACGGCGGACGGCGACTGCCCCCTGCTCCGTGCCCGGAACCTTCACCATTACGTTCGGGCGGTCGACTGCCTTCCAAAGACGCCGTGCTTCCTCAAGGGTGTCGTCGGCGCTACCCGACACGCCGGGTGAAACCTCGATGGACACATAACCGTCGGCGCCGCGCGTCGAGCTGAAAACTCCAGCGAAGCGGTCGCATGCATCGCGCACATCCTGCGTCTCGACCAGCTCGAACAGCTGCCAGCTCTCCAGTCCGTCCGGCGCCCCCAGCAGCTGCTCGTCGTAGGCAGTGCCCTGAGACAGCGCTTTCTGGAAAATCGTCGGGTTGGATGTCATGCCCGTCAGCGCGTCGTCGCGAATGCGGCGCTCGAGGTCGCCGTCGTGGAGCATCGTGCGATCGATGCTGTCGAGCCAGATCGACTGCCCGGCGTCGCGGAGCGCTTTTAGTCTGTTATTGGCCATGTCACCCTCCTCTTCCAATTTTAACCGCCGAAGGCGTTTGGCGCTCGCTTCAAACGGCGAAAAAATTGCGAATCGGGCGGCGGTGCGGACGCCACTAATTTTTCTCCTTTCGCCAGCAAGCAGCGCCGGCAAGCGCGCCGGGCTGGTTTATAACGACAGCGCCGAATTCGTCCTCGCCCTCAAGGTCCGGACAGCGGCAGGCGCACCACTCGGCGAGGTGTTCAGCTTCCTGAGCGGTCTTTATTTTCGCGGCAAGCTCACGTATGCCAGGGAGTTCGCCCGCCCACCGAACGGGGTTAGCGGTATCCACATCATCACGCCGACGGATGGGTTGAGCGACCCGGAACGCCCCATCTCACTCGCTGACCTGAAGCGGTTCGCGGAAGTCGCCATCGATGCAAAGGAGCCGCGCTACCGGCTTCCACTGGAACGAAGCGCCCGCGCGCTGGCGGGGGCTATCGGCAGCCGTTGTGATGTCGTCCTCCTTGGCAGCGTTGCAACGGACAAGTACGTCGAGGTGCTCGAGCCCATCTTCGGCGAGCGGCTGCTCTTTCCCGTCGATTTCGTCGGCCAGGGCGACATGTATCGCGGCGGCCTGATGCTCCGACGGGTCGCTTCCGGAAAAGAGCTGGATTACGTGCCGGTCAGCGATTCAGCGAGGCAGGGGAAACAGGAACGGAAAACATTGCGCGGCGACCGCAGCTGAGCGGTACTCCTCTCGCCCGACACCCGGGCGAGAGGAAATCTCAGCCTCCGATTACCGCCCGACTCTCCAGTCTGTCGAGACTTCGACATTGCCCCACGCAAACTTGAGCACGCCGTGTGGCAGTGTCGTGGATGTCCCGGTCTCGACCGCGGGAACGATCCAGTACGTCAGGGTCTCGAGCGGCTCGGCAAGCGTGCGCGAGCGCAGATCGATACGTGCAAGGTCCTGGCGGGAATCGTAGTCGGTTCCCCATTGCAAAACCTGGCGATTTACGATCAGCTTCCACCCAGCCCGGCTCGGATAGGAATACAGCGTGTAGATGCCGCGCGGAACGAAGGTATTGCCGATCGTGATGTCGACTTCGGTCGTGAGCTGCGTCGCCATGTTGGCGCCGCTACGCCAGGCCGTATCCCACGGCACAACATCCTTGAGGCCGATTACGTTGCGGCCGCGCGCGTGGGGCTGGCCGTATTCGATCGCGATGCGGGCGGGCCCGGCGAGAGTGGCGGCGGGAACCCAGTTGCCACCGATCATGCGCACGTTAATGAGCGCCTCGACGCTCGCGCGCGTGCTCTGCGCAACGCGCGGGGTCACCGGCTGCCGCTGCGGCGCGGGCTGAGGCGCGGGAACCGGCTGTCCCTGAGCGCCGGCCATCCCGAAGGCGGCGACGGAAAGGGCGGATACGGCAAGAAGACGAAAACGGGACATCATCTCTCCATTCGGTTCAGGTGTAAAACTAGAATTCGCGTTTCTTCATCTCGGAAAAGAAGCGATCGGCCCTGTCAATTTCCTTCAGTGACGCCTCATCGGTGGGCGTATCAGGCAGGTTCTTGTCGTACTTCTTGCCGAAGCCCTTGGGAACGGAGGATGTCGTCCCCGACTTGGCGGCATTCTTTTTCGCCAGCGCGGCGAGTTTTCTGTCGTCCATGGAGCGGATCCTGTAAGGGTGGTCGGAACGGATTCGGGACAGCTGAAAGTTGACCGCGGGGCAATGGGAGCGCAACGATTTTCGCCCGTCGGCTCACCCGATCCGGGACTTCCGAGCAAAAAAAAACCGCCGCGGCGAGGCGGCGGTCTTTCCCGGGACAGTAGCCCACCTACGTCACCCGCATTCCGAGAATCCGCAGACGTGACACTTTGCGCACCCCTCGGCCATCTCCAGCGAGCTGCCGCAGTCGGGGCACGTGCCGATGAACGACTCGCCACGATTGATTGGGTCGAAGCCATACTGCGGCTCGGCACCGCCCGCCGACCCGGTTACGGGCGCGGGGGCCGGTAGCACCACCTCGACAAGTCCCGAAGGCGGCGCGTTCGGCGCAAGAAGATCCTGCTGGACGCCCTGCTTCTCGCGAATCCATTTCTCGAGCGCGATGCCGATTGCATCGGGAACGGACAGCACCTTGTTGGGGCCCAGTCCGATCGCCTTGTCCGATGCGATGCCGCGCAGCTGGCGGTGAACTTCACGGATCGGAATGCCGGAGCGGAGCGCCAGCGATATCAGGCGTCCCATTGCCTCCGCATCGGCCATTGCCGCGCCGCCCGCCTTGCCGAGATTTATGAAAACCTCGAACGGCTGGCCCTTTTCGTCCTCGGTGATGTTGAGGAACATGGTGCCGAGAGGTGTCTCGATGCGGGTAGTGATGCCGCGCAGCGTGTCCGGCCGCGCCCGCTTGGCCCGGCGTTGGAGATTTTCCGCCTCGGCACCGAACAGTGCCTCCCTCAGGCGCGTTATCTCCGCGTTCAGCTCGGCGATCGTGCCGTGCAGCTCACCCATCTCGCGACGCGCTCCGGCCTTGCCGTCACGCTCGGCCTTGGCCTGCTCGGTCGCACCGGTGGATAGCACCTGGTTGTCGCGCGAGCCGTCGCGGTACACGGTAACGCCCTTGCACTTCATCGCGTAAGCGAACTCATAGATCGCACGCACGTCTTCCGGCGTCGCGGCGTGGGGGAAGTTTGTCGTCTTGGAGATGGCCGAGTCGCAGTTCTCCTGGAAAGCGGCCTGCATGCGCACGTGCCACTCCGGCGTGATGTCGTGTGCCGTGACGAACACGCGCTGCCAGTTTTTCGGAACCTCGTCGAAGTGGATGTGGCCTTCTCTGGCAATCCGCTCCATGAGATCCGCGGAGTACCAGCCTTCCCGCTTTGCGATTGCGATGAAATCCTCGTTGACGTCGGGCATCTGCGCGCCGGCCTGGTTGCGCATGAACGCTACCGCGAACAGCGGCTCGATTCCCGAAGAGCAGCCGGCGATTATCGAGATCGTTCCGGTGGGTGCGATCGTGTTGACGTTGCAGTTGCGGAGGAGCTGCATCGGACGGATGCGATTCCCGCTCTTGTCGCGCGCGCAGGTTTCGTCCGGGCCCCAGATGGAGCGTGCCCACTCGGGGAACGGTCCGCGCTCATTGGCGAGCCGCTCGCTTTCCCGCTTCGACTCGATGTCGATGAACTTCTGCAGCTCGCGCCCGAACTCCACGCCCTCGGGGCTGTCATAGGGGATTCCGAGTCGTACCAGCGCGTCGGCGAACCCCATGATGCCGAAACCGATGCGGCGGATGCGCTTCGAAAGCGCGTCGATCTCCGGCAGCGGATACTTGTTGACGTCGATGATGTTGTCGAGAAAGTGCGTCGAAAGGTGGATGTCGCGCTTCAGCGAATCCCAGTCAAGCACGCCTTCAGTCACGTAGTAACCGACGTTGATCGAGCCGAGGTTGCAGACGTCATAAGGGAGGAGCGGCTGCTCGCCGCAGGGGTTGGTCGCTTCGTAGGACCCCACGTGCGGAACGGGGTTGTGCCGGTTCGCCTCGTCGATGAAGAAGCAGCCGGGCTCGCCCGTCCGCCACGCTCCGACGATCATCTTCTCCCACACCGCGCGCGCATCGAGCTGTCCGGATACCCGGCCCGTGCCGGGATCGACCAGGTCG
>JACCRL010000102.1 GCA_013813605.1 Gemmatimonadaceae bacterium | reverse complement strand
TTCCTGATCCCGTATCACTGGGGGACCTTCAATCACGTCACCTCGACGGCGTACGATGCGATCAATCGCCTTCGGTCCACCCTCGAGACCTACGAAAACCACACCTCCGTCCGGATCCTCGAGCCGGGGATGACCTTCGAGCTCCCGCCCAAGAGCGCCTGATGAGCGGGGGCGGTGCGGCGTCGCGACTGGCAGTGGGGGATGACACCATTGTCGCCCTCGCCACCGCACCAGGCAGGGGAGCGATTGCGGTGGTGAGACTGAGCGGATCAGATGCGTTCCGCATCGCCGAGCGCCATATCGCACCCTGGCCGCTCTCTCCGCGCAGCGCCGAGCTGTGCGAGTTCAGCGACGAGTCTCGCCGCCTCGACCAGGCCATCGTAACCACGTTTGTCGCGCCGATGTCGTTTACGGGAGACGACGTCGTGGAAATTTCCACACATGGCGGCAACGTCGTACCGGCGTCCATTGTCGCCGCCCTTGTTTCCTCCGGGGCGCGGCAAGCGCTACCGGGCGAATTCACGCGCCGTGCAGTGCTGAACGGAAAGCTCGACATCCTGCAGGCGGAAGCGATCGGCGACCTGATCGACGCCCGTTCGCGGGCGATGCAGAGTGTCGCCCTCTCCCAGCTGGATGGGGGGCTGTCCCGCCGGCTGGTGGCACTTCGCGACGATCTGATCCACCTCGAAGCACTGATCGCCTACGATATCGACTTTCCGGAGGAGGACGACGGTCCGATCGTGCCGCGCCGCATCGAAGAGGCAGCCAGCCGCAGCGTCGACGCACTGGAGGCGCTACTTGCCACGGCGCCAGCAGGCGAAATCATTCGTGATGGCGCCGTGATCGCGATCGCCGGTCCTCCCAACGCGGGAAAATCCTCGCTGTTCAACGCCCTGCTCGGTCACTCGCGCGCGATTGTGACTGAATTGCCGGGTACGACCCGCGATGCGCTCGAGGCCGTCGTCGACACCGGCCGCTGGCCACTCCGACTGGTGGATACCGCCGGCCTTCGCGAAACGGACGACAGGATCGAGAAGCTCGGCATCGAGATGAGCAACCGCTATTTAACCGCAGCTCACGTCGTGCTCGCCTGCGCCGAAGACGAGAGGGGACTGCGCGACACGGTAGCCGCGGTCCGCGCGCTCTCCGGTGCCGCCGTCATCGGTGTGGGCACCAAGTCCGATTTAGTATCTCATAGCTACCAAGGGACCGATCTGGAGCTGTACTCGTGGCTGGCGGTGAGTGCCGAGCTCGGACGGGGGTTACCGGAGCTCATCGCCGAGATCGAGCAGTCGCTGGCGTCAAGTCACGGGAGACCCGGGGGCGACCTGCCGGTGCTTACGCGCACCAGACACCGGCAGGCGATCGCACTGGCAGTTGCGGAGCTGCGGCTGTTTCAGAGCGGATGGAAGGAGGAGCGTCTTCCCGCTACCGTGGCGTCGGTCCATCTCCGTACTGCCGCGGCCGCGCTCGAAGAGCTGGTCGGATCGATAGACGTTGACGACGTCCTCGACCGGGTGTTCAGCTCCTTCTGTGTGGGGAAATAGGGTGACTGTTCAGGCCGAAGCGGCGGAAGAGCTGGCGATGGAGGTGATTTCGTTCGCGCTTGCCCGCGCCGTCCAGGAAAGTCCGCGCGCCGCCACCGCTGGCTCGACCATGCGACTTCCAAGGAAGTAGCCACTTCTTTCGGGAAACACGTGGCGGTCGACGGTGCGTGCTTCGTCGCTCATGCCGCCGGAGAGATAGCGGAGGCGAAGGCCCAGGCCTGAGCGATCGAGGTCGGCGGCGAGGGCTCTCGTCATCATCGGCTCCAGCTCTCTCACCGTCGCATACTCACGGCGGGTGTAACCATAATATTCCCAGGCGGCATGACCCGGGCTCACGGCGCGCGACACCTGAATGGAGATTCCCTCGTTGATCATCAGCTCCCTGAGGGAAGCTCTGCGGCCCGTTTCCCAGTAGGAGTAGTATCCAGCCGTCTCATCAACGAGCTGCTTCATCTCGCTCCTGCTCGTCGGAGATGTATAGCGCACGGTGTGGGCAATCTCATGCGCGAGCCAGAGAGGGATCAGCTCCGGGTCGAGCCCGAGGCCCTGAGTTTCGGGATTCGTCACGCTGGTGAAGTGCTCGAGGCACACGAAAGCCATGCCCTTGCCGTCCACGACGAGCTCACCGGCGTTTGCGGCGCCGACTCCAACCATCAGGACAACGTCGATGCTGGTGTCGATGTCGAGCAGGGTGCGCACCTGCTCCTCAGTATTTCGCGCCAGCGAGACGACATCGATTCTCTCCAGCATCGTTCTCAGGTCGACGCGGCTGGCGAGCGCGGCGGAGCGTACTACTTCGAGAAAGTGCGGACCACCCGGATCCAGCACGTAATTGTGCCAGTAGGCCTCGAGGAAACGGCGGTGATTTTCGAAGTAGCGGAGATAGGCGGCAACACGGTCGGTACTGTTGTGGACGGCGAAAAAGTCAGGCAGCAGGTTGATGAGCATCAACGACCAGTTCGCGGGGTGAAAAACGTGTCGCGCGTTTTTGCGATGCGAGAAGATACAATTGCCTCAAACTCTCAACAAGACCGATCTCCTCGCATCTGATCGTAA
>JACCRL010000050.1 GCA_013813605.1 Gemmatimonadaceae bacterium | reverse complement strand
CGGCCGTGCATCGATGCTCCTCGACCGCGGAGGCGCTTTCATCGTGCAGACGCTGCACCCCGTCGTCGCCGGTGGCGATCTCCCCTATGAGGACGGGTGGCGGGAGGGATCGTGGACAGGCTTCAGCACGGAATTTACCGATCCCGCTCCCTGGTATTTCCGCACACTGGAAAGCTGGATCAGGCTTTTTCGAGAGGGCGGACTACGCGTTATGGAGCTGCGAGAGCCGGTGCATCCGGTCACGCGCAAGCCCGCCTCGGTGATCTTCATCGCCGAGCGGAACTAGGACACCGGGCTGCGCCCGGACACCTTGTCCGGCTTGTTGTCATGACATCAGTCTTGCTACGCGCAGTTCCCGCCTGTAACGTAGGACCTTGCCCCACGCTTCTCCGGCCAGTCGTTGCGCCGGAGAAAACACGGACACACTCGGAGATCGTCGGATGATGCATACCTTCCTTCGACGCGTTGCGCTCGTCCTTGCGCTCGCGCTCGCTGTCTCGCCAGCCCTCGTTGCCCAGACGCCCACCAGTACGGTCCGCGGGCGCGTTACCGATGCCGCCTCCGGCCAGGGGTTACCGGGTGTCCAGGTCATCGTGACCGGCACGCGCATTGGCGCCGTGAGCGGCGCGGACGGCCAGTTCACGCTCACCGGAGTGCCCATTGGCGCTCGCACCATCACGGTGCGCCGCATCGGTTACCAGCCGACCACGCAGCCGGTGGCGGTGGCGGCGGGCGAGTCGGCTTCGGTCAACTTCGCGCTCAACGTCAGCGCCGTGAACCTGAGCGAGGTCGTCGTAACGGGAACGGGAACAGCGACGGAGAAGCGCAAAGTCGGGACGAGCATCGCCACCGTTGACTCCAGCGTTATTTCAAACGCGCGCGCGAACACGGTTGACCAGGCGTTACAGGGCAAGATCCCCGGCGCCCAGATCAGCCAGAACTCGGGCGGGCCCGGGGGTGGAGGCATCTCCGTCAGGTTGCGCGGCGTCAACTCCTTCATTGCCGGCTCCGATCCGCTCTACATCGTCGACGGCGTAATCATCGACAACGGCTCCGCGCAGCTCGCGGATCTCGGCGGCAGGTCCAATCCGCAGAATCGTCTCGCCGACCTGAATCCCAACGATATCGATCGCATCGAGATCATTCGCGGCGCCGCCGCTGGCGCACTCTATGGCTCGCGCGCGAACAACGGCGTCGTCCAGATCTTCACCAAGCGTGGCAGCATTGGCCGGCCGCGTGTGACGCTATCCTCGCGCTTCGGCACGAGCGAGCTCCGCGAGCAGCAGCCGTTCAACTTCTACCCCTATAACGTCAACGGTCTGCCCGTCGAGCGGTTCAATTATCAGAACGAGATCTTCCGCAAGGCGCCGTCCACCGAGCAGAATCTGACCGTCGAAGGCGGCAGCGAGGCAACGCGCTACTTCATCAGCGGCAACTTCGCCAACGAACAGGGGATTCTCCGCTCCACTTCATCGCGCCGCGCCGGCGTCCGCGTGAACGTCCAACAGCAGATCGCATCGAAGCTCGTTGCCAACGTTACCTCGAACTACGTCACCACCAGCAACGCGCTGCAGGCGTTCGGCGAGCAGAACGATTACGGCATCCTTGGCTCGCTCTTCTTTGCGCCGACGAGTATCAACTTCAGTCCCGTCAACGGCATTTATCCGCTGCCGCCGACGCTCGGTACGAACCCGCTGCTCGCCATCGACCGCATCCGCAATCCGCAGACGATCGACCGCTTTATCGGCTCGGGCAAGCTGACTTTTACGCCGTGGACCAACCTTCTTCTCGACTATACCCTCGGCCTCGACAACACGGGCTTTGAGCAGGGCCAGTTCGTGCCGCGGAACGCCGTGCTTGGCAACGCGCCTCTCGCCACCGGCCGCGCGCTCTCGGTGTTCCAGGGTACACGAGTCATTAACCAGGATGGTGTTGCCAGCTATTCCTGGGGACCGATGGGATCATTCGACCTGCGCACGACCGGCGGTTTCAACCACACCGCACAGCGCGTCCGCACCACTACTGCGAGCGCCAACGGACTCGCTCCAGTGGGCGAACTGGTCAGCGCCGGATCTGTCTTCTCCGCCGGCCAGACCGAGATCGAGCTCCGCACGCTCGGCTTTTTCGGCCAGCAGGAAGTCGGGATCGCCGACCGCCTTTTTCTCACCGGTGCCGTGCGCTACGATGCGTCGTCGACCTTCGCTCCTGAGGAGAGATGGCAGGTTTTCCCGAAGTTTTCCGCTTCATACGTCGCAATCGCGGGCCGCGCCGGCAGCCTGAACAGCCTCCGCCTGCGCACCGCGCTCGGCTGGGCGGGAAGCCAGCCGGGACTCGCCAATGCGTACTCGCAGTTCATCAGCTACACGCAACTTCCCTTCGGCGGCCGTCCCGGGTTCGTCAACGATCTCAACTTCGGCACGCCGGGTCTCAGGAACGAACGGGCGCGTGAGTGGGAGCTGGGCGGCGAAGCCGGCCTGCTCAGCGGCCGCGTGAGTGCCGACGTCACCTACTACAACCGCCTCGTATCGGACCTGCTCTTCTTCCGCCCGCTGCCAACCAGCACCGGCTTCTCGCGCCAGTTCTTCCCGATCGGCACGATGTCGAACAAGGGCATTGAGCTGCTCCTGCGCACGACAAACGTCGACGCACCGCGGTTCAAGTGGGGCTCGACGTTCACGTACGCGCACAACAAGAACCTGGTCGAGAGCCTGACCATCCAGGACTTTCAGTCGGCGGGCGGCTATCCGAACCGCATTCGCGCCGGAGAGCCGGCCGGTGTGTTCTACGGATCCTACGCGGCGCGGGACTGCGTGAGCGGCGCGCTGCTTTTCGATTCGCTCGGCAGGTTCCGCCGCACCGCGGACATGACCAACGCAGCACAGCGCCGCGCCACGAGCAACGGCACGTGCAACGACTCGCTGAGCAAGGTGATCGGCGACCCGAACCCCAACTGGACGGGCGCGCTGCTCAATGAGTTCACGCTCGGGAAAAAGCTGCATCTCCGCGCGCTTCTCGATGGCGTGTTCGGCAACGACGTCATGAATCTTTCGACGCGGGCGCAGAACGCCGGCATCGCCAGCAACTCCAAGACGTATGAGCAGGAGCTCCTGCCGTACGGTGATCCGCGCAAGCTTCCACCTGCCTTCAACGCACGCACGCAGGGAATCTTCCAATACTGGGTCGAGGACGGAACGTTCGTGAAGCTGCGCGAGGTCTCGGCCAGCTACCTGCTCGACGCTGCGCCGGTTCGTCGCCTGTTCCGCGAAGGGGTGGACCTCACGCTCTCCGGGCGCAACCTCGCCGTCTGGACCGGTTACAACGGCTACGATCCGGAGATCAATCTGTTCGGCACCAACGCTGGCGGCCGCGAGTCAGTGCAGACGACCGCCGCCGACCGCGGATTCGATTTCGGCGGTTATCCAATTCCACGCGTGTGGTCGCTGACCGCTCGCTTCAGCTTCTAACCGGGGAGACCGACACATGCACATGATCAGCAAGTGCGCGCTGGCCTTCGCGGCTGTTTCACTGGGCGCGTGCAATCTCGACCTGAAAAATCCTAACTCGCCCACCGAAGGCGAGGTGACGTCGAGTGCCCAAGCGACGATCGGCCTGGCGACGGGGCTGCAGGGTCGCTACGCGCAGTCCTACGGCAACTTCGCCTACATGGCGGGACTTGTGACGGACGAGTTCGCGTCGACCAGCGCCGCGCTCATCTCGATCAGTGACGCCGAGCAGGGTATCGTCTCGCCGGGTGCAGGCATCGCCGACAACGTCTTCAACTCCATCTATAGAACTGTCCGCACGGCCGACGAGCTGATTGCCGGATCCGACGCGCTTGCGGACGCGCTTGGGGTAGGTACGCGAAGCGGATTACGCGCCCTTGCTTTCACGCTCAAGGCCGAATCCCTGGGACAGGCACTGCAGTCCTATCAGCGGATTCCGATCAGGACCTTCGGCGTTGCCACGCCGACGTACGTGCCCCGCTCCGAGTCCCTGCCGTACGTGCGGGCGCTGCTCGATTCAGCGGCGGCCGAGATCGCCGCCAACACCCCGAGCCCGCTCTTCAATAGCACGATCCTCACGCCGGGTGTGAACCTGACGAATACGATCAATCTCTTCCGCGCTCGTTATGCGCGGATGGCGAACGATTACCCGAGTGCGCTTGCATTTTCGAATCTCGTCGCGCGGAGCGGACCGACTGCGATGTCAGTGCTGACTTTCCCCGCGCCCGGCGTCAACTTCTTCAACAACGTGACCGGCGGCACCCAGGGAATTGCGCCGCGCCGCCAGTACCGCACTTCGATGGAGGTGGGGGACAGGCGCTTCATCTATTTCGTGGACACCACCCTGACGCCAACCGGGCGCGTCCAGGCGCTGCTCTATCCATTCAGCCGCTACGCCAGCCCGCAGGCGGCCCTCCCCGTCTATTTTCCCGACGAGGCTCTTCTCATCAAGGCCGAAGCACTCGCCAACACTGGCCAGCTCGCGCAGGCCCAGGCAGTGGTGGATTCGGTGAGAACTGACTGCACCGGCAACCGCGGCATCGACGATCCGAAGGCCTGCCTGCCCGCGCTCTCCGGCACACTGTCGCAGGCGCAGCTGATTACGGAGATATACAACCAGCGCCGCTTCGAGCTGTTCGCGACCGGTCTTCGCTGGGAAGACGCACGCCGGCGCAACCTCGTGCGCGGGCCGGTCGCCGCGCCAGGCGTCCCGCTCGATGCACAGCGCTGCTGGCTGCCGTACGCGATCGGCGACCGGAACGCGAACCCCGAAGTTCCGGCTGACCCACCTGAACCGACGGGATTCCCCGCCGGTTGCACCTTCTGACGAGGCCGCCAACATGACACTCAAATCGATTTCGATGAGCGGCCTCCCGGCGCGGACGGCCCGACGCGCCGCAATTGCACTGCTGACGCTGATTTCCGCCGCCGCTTGCGGGACGGAAGAGGCGCCAGGTCCGCTTTCTCCGTCCGGTGCTCTCGGACGCGTGCGATTCGTCAACCTGATAACGGACCCCTCGCGGAACCCGGTCAACGCCGTGCTCGAGAATCTTCCCTTCGGAGTCAATCTCGGATACGGCGGTACGACGCCTTCCTCGCTGCCTGCCCCTGCCACCGCGAGTTATTCGTCGATTCTTGTCGGGCCGCGCACAATGGTGCTCAAGCGAACGGCCGACACGACCGTGATAGTAGCGACAATCAACCTGACAGTCGCCGAAAACGAGGACCGCACCGTGTATGCGGTTGGTGGAACGGGCGGCGCGGCGGTGAGCTCTCTCACCACCGTCGACGCGAACCCCGTTCCGACGTCGGCGCAGGCGATGCTGCGCATCGTGAACATGACTTCGGGAGCGGTCGATGTTTTTGTAACTGCTTCCGGCGCCGACCTGTCGCTTGCCACTCCGGCGGTGACGAACCTTGCCGCACAGACAGGCTCGGCGTATCTGACGCTTCCGCCGGGCACGTACCAGATCCGCTTCGTTCCCGCCGGCACGGCGCCGGCGAGTCGCGCGGGCGCGGTGTCACTTACGGTCACGACCGGAGCAGTGCCGACTCTGGCGCTCGGCGGTGGCGCGGCGCGTACGGTGGTTGCCGCACCAAGCACAACCGGCGGAACACCGCTCAGATCGTTCGTGCTCACGGATCGGTAGCCAGTTTCCTGTTGAATCTACGCATCGCGTTCGCTGCTCTCCTCTTCGGGGGAGCGCTGTCGTGCGCTTCATCCGCCGGCACCCCCGCGACGCAGGGCGCGCCGGTGCAC
>JACCRL010000091.1 GCA_013813605.1 Gemmatimonadaceae bacterium | reverse complement strand
GCCAGGCGCCGGTCACCTTCGAGGCCGTGCCAGCCCATGTCGGCGGCCTCGATTCGGTCGCCGCGCATGGACTTCACGGGATATCGGTAGAGCTCCTCAACATGTCCAATTTCTATAGGCACGCTCGATCCGGATCGGGGACTGTCGCCTGGTCGCGACTGCCCGATACTAAAGGTAGATCGCGTCGAGAGGTTGAATGACACGCTGCCGCGCCGGCGCGTTCAGGCGTCAGTCAGGCAGCGTGGCCGAGCCCGGCACCTCGCGCCGTCTGGTGACATCCCGGTCCGGCGTCACCACGGCGACCCACGGCGCATCGCGGACCAATTGCCGCGCTTTCCACTCCAGCGTCACTGGTCTGCGCGTGCTTTCAGTCACGGACCTGGTGGGACGGTTCACCTCGAGGTTGTCGCTGAGCAAGGTGAACGATTTTGTCCGCGCGTCTCGCGCGATGACGCGTATCGTGAACCGGCCAGGCGAAGTCTTCGTCGCGGTCACCTCGAAATCAGAAACCGCTGACGGCACCGGTGCGCCGGCGATCAGGTCCTCCATCAGCCAGAGCCAGCGGCTGCTGGAATGGATCCACACTTCCTTATAGACGTAGGTGTTCTGAGCGGGCCAATAGGGAAGGTCGGTGACGCCCCGGCTCTGCATCCCCACCGGCAGCGATCCGACGAAGTCGCCCGACGACACGCTGTACTGCTGCGCCCAGTCGTAACCCTCGCCGTACATCGTGCTTTGCACGAACGGGTTGCGACCGACGATCCACTGCGCCTGCCGCTGCGCGAGATCGAGTGCGGCGCTGTCGCCCCGCGCTCGCGCTGCCACGGACAGTGCCTTCGCCTGTGACAGCAGAATACCGAAGTTGCCGCGGCGCGCGAACCACACCGGAAACGCGCGCAGGTACCATCCATTACCCATCGCCAATCCGGCGAGCACCTGCGCCCGATAGGCTTCGCGAGTCGCCATGTGCGGCGCGCCCGAGTCGGGGACTGTCTTCTCATCGCCGTCGCGGTAGACGTAGGCGGGCAGCACAGCGTAGGGTGCCGTAGCAGTCGCGCTTCGCTTCTGATACTCTGCGTGCAAGGCGATGGTCGCGTACCACTTCACCCAGTCCGCGTGATCGGGTAGCAGCTCGACGAGCTGCGCCAGCGCGACAATCGGCGCCTGGTCGTTGCCGCGATGAAACTGATGAAAGAGCGTATCGCGGTCGGGCCCGGTGTAAAAGAATCCGGCGAGAGGGAAGGTGCTGCCGATCGAGCGCTTCTGCTGCGACTCGACAATCGTCCGCGCCAGCTCGACCGCCTTGTCGGCGTACTTGCTCTTTCCGGTTGCGCGATACAACTCGACGGACGCGGTGATGCCGATGCCCGCCAGCTCTATACGGGTGGCAGCGAAAGCAGGAGTGTGCCATGTGGCCGGACCCTCCACTCCTGCGATCGCGTAGCTCCAATCCTCCTCGGCGAGCGCCAGGCTCCGCGCCGCCAAAGCCGGCTCGCTGGATCTCAGAATGCGATAGGCAATCGCTTCTGCCGCCGCGGCGATGTAGTTCGCATTCGGATTGTTCTTTGCTTCGCGCATGCGGTCGTCCGCATCGCCAACCTTGTTATTCGTCCACAGATTGTGACTGGCGAAAGCGATGCGGTACCCTCCATCAAAGCGCACCTTCATCACCCAGTCGAGTCCCCACTTCGCCTCCTCGACGAGGCGCGCGAACAGGGCCGGATCGTCGCCGCGCTCACGAACGCGCTCCGCCAGCGCGAACATCGAGTAGACTCCTTCGCCGGTGTTGATCACTCCCTGTGACAGATCCCCCGCGTCGTGCCATCCCCCGTTCAACACGATGCGCTTGTCACCCAGCGTCGCGAACCAGTCGAGATGGTCGACGCCGTGCGAGCCCGGCACGTCGAACCCACATCGATTGCCGTAAAAAAAGTTGAGCGTCTTCCAGATCGACTCCCTCCAGACGTCGCCGGCGATCCGGAACGGACGGGTGGTTCTGTCGCCGGCGCGTATCACGTAGCTTCCCGGCCCGTTCACCTCGGAGAAGTCCATCTCCTGGAACGCGCCGTGACGCGTTTGCACGGTCCGCACCGGCTTTTGCAGCACCACCTCGCCGAGCGCGTTGTTGTTCACGCGCACGAGAGTGAAGTGAGGGGCTCTTAGATCGCTGGCGAGCGCGGTCTTGCTCGCGCCCGTCTGATAGCCGGTGTGGCTGAACGAGATCTTGCCGGGCGCCACGCTCCACCCGGTGTGATTGTCGGCATCCACCCGCTGCAGCTCGACAAGCCCGATCTCGAATGCAACGCGATCGCCGGGCGCGGCCAGCATCTTGTTCACCCAGTAGCCGATCTCGATCGCCGTGACGCGGTCGCGCGCGAGGGGATCGATCTCCCAGACCACCTGCTGCCATCCCTTTGTGGCGAGGGTGATGTAGTGGACGCCCTCGCGGCCGTAACGGTCAGGTACCTTCTCGGCGCCGTCGTTGCGCAGGACGATCTGGAGCGGCAGCATCGGGAAGCCCGTGACCTCGGGACGGATCCACATTGAGAGCCGGTTGTAAGCGCGCCAGTCCTCGCCGTCGAACGCGCGTCGCAGATTGACCGATGAAAGCCTGTTGCGGGTCGGAGCGGGCGTGTCGGTGAACATCTGCATGTCCACGCGCAGCACGCGCATTCCGCCAAGCCGGGGCTCGGCAGGGAAGGTGAGGGTGCCGGTACCGGTGAAGCGCCAGCTCTCGGCGCGCGTCATGTCATCCAGCGTGCGGGTCGCGTGCACCGGCTTGCGGAGCCACGCGAACTCGGCGGAGTGCTCGAAGTCGATGGGTAGAAGCGCGCGCTGGCTTTGCGCAAGGCAGGCTGGCAACGGTAACGCCACTAAGGCAAACGCTTTAAAAATGTCGTGACGGCGCATTGCTAAAAGGGTCGAGTGAAAGCGGCGTGGGATACCC
>JACCRL010000065.1 GCA_013813605.1 Gemmatimonadaceae bacterium | reverse complement strand
GCGGCGGCGGAACAATCAAATTCAGGCGGGTTAAGGCAGTCCGACTACTCGGACTGGCTAGCCGCCGAGAAAACCGCCAAGCTCCGTCTGCGTGAAGCAGCTCCTTTCCCCGATACAAAATCATTTCTGCCGAGCCGGAGACAATGGACGATCTAGACAGGTTATTTCAACGGCTGGTGCACAACATCAGGAACGGGAACGCCGAGTATCTGTCGGTGCCTTTCACGGTCCAGGAGCTGTACGAAACCCTGATTCCGTACCGGCACTACCGCCGTGACCTTGGAATCGAGACGAACCAGGACTACGAGATGGCGATTGCGCGCCTCATCTCCGGCGAACGCAGCTACGTTCGCGCCGATCAGGAGACGCAGGACCGGCTGCGGAAGGAGCTTTCATCGCCGCACGCGGATCCGGGAGTTTTCCGCGATTACGCCGGATCGCGAATCTCGCTCGTTCCGGAAGCCGTTCAGCAGATGGGTGTCGCCATTCCCGCGCAGAACGCCGGCGGGTACTCGACGGGCAGGGCGGCGCCGACGGCGGACGGAAAGCTGACGCCGCCCGAGGGCTCGACTACGCTTGCGATTCCGGCGATGGACAGCATGGATCTTCAGGGTGGTTGTCGCTTCTGTGGCGGCACGATGCCGGACGGCCGACCGGTGATCTACTGCCCGCATTGCGGCCAGAACCTGGCTGCGAAACACTGCGCGGGCTGCGGGGGCGAGATGGAGCCGTCGTGGAAGTTCTGCGTGAATTGCGGCAAGCTCGCGGCGTAGGGCTATGAAAGCGGCTGCGGGCAACGGCGTTGTGTTTCTCTCGGCGGTGCGAACTCCCTTCGGCACCTTTGGGGGGAAACTGAAGAATGTCTCGCCGGTGGATCTGAGCGTGCATGCTTCCCGCGCCGCCCTCGATCGCGCTTCCGTCCAGCCGGGCGATGTCGACCACGTGATGTTCGGCAACGTGCTCTACACCACCAGCGATTCGATCTACTTCGCGCGCCACGTCGCGCTGAAGAGCGGCTGTCCGAACGAAACGCCGGCGCTGACGCTGAACAGGCTGTGTGGCTCCGGGTTTCAGTCGGTGGTGAGCGGCGCGCAGGAGATCATGCTCGGCGATGCCGATGTGTGTCTCGTTGGCGGGGCGGACTCGATGTCGCTTGCTCCCCACGTCACGCGTGGTTTGCGCTGGGGCACCGCGCTCGGGAAGCCTCCCGTGATGGAGGACGTGCTGTGGGAGGGCCTCACGGATTCGTACGTCGGGCTCGGCATGGCGGAGACCGCGGAGAATCTCGCGTCCCGGTACAAGCTCGACCGCGGCGCGGTAGATGAATTTGCGCTGCGCTCGCAGCAGCTCTCGAAGCAGGCGTGGGACAGCGGCGTGTTCGCCGATGAGGTCGTTCCCGTGCCCGTACCGAACGCGAAGACCGGAGCGTCGGAGATGTTTGCCACCGACGAGCACATGCGGCCCGACACCACGCTCGACAAACTCCGCGCACTCAAGCCCGCATTCAAAAAGGACGGAGTCGTGACTGCCGGCAATGCGTCGGGAATCGGTGACGGCGCCGCGGCAATGGTGATTGCGAGCGCTGACTTCGCGAAGGAGAGAGGCCTCGCCCCGATCGGGCGCCTGGTTTCGTGGGGCGTCGCCGGCGTCGACCCGGCGGTGATGGGGATCGGTCCCGTGCCGGCGTCTCGCATCGCGCTCGAGCGCGCCGGTCTCTCCATCGGCGACATGGACCTGATCGAGGTAAACGAGGCGTTTGCCGCGCAGACGTGCGCCGTCGAGCGCGAGCTGTCTATCCCGCGCGAGAAGCTGAACGTCCACGGCGGCGCGATCGCGCTCAGCCATCCGCTCGCCGCATCCGGCGCGCGAATCACGGCCCATCTACTGCATGCGTTACGCGCTTCGGGCAAGCGCTATGGGCTCGGCACCGCCTGCATCGGCGGCGGCCAGGGAATAGCCCTCGTCATCGAATCCATCCAATAGTCCGCTGAGGAAGAGGAAATTATGAACCAGTTCGCACGTGCGGTCGCGGGTGTCGCGATCCTTGGAATAGTCTCAGCCTGCGCTTCCGGTGGAATGGGCGGCGCCGGATCTGGCCAGGGCCCGGGCACCGACCAGACCGTGAGCGCTCCTGAGCAGCCGTGGCCGATCAAGACGCGCGAGCACGTCGACCTCTGGCTTCACGGCTTCGCAATGGTGCAGGAAGACACGACGTTCGTCCCCTTCTTCAAGCGCGGCTACAGCAGCGAGATGACCGTGCTCAAGAATCGAGCGAATGTCGTCACCCAGCTCGACGCGAACCGCGACAAGCTGCGCGCGCGGCTGGTGGTCAATCCAGCACTGATCAATGCGCAGTTCGTGCCGCTTTCGTTCGCCTCATGGGACGAGCTGAGCGAGGTGACCGAGCAGTTCCTGCGCGCCGAGGGAAATCCGAACGCCGCGCAGTCGCGAGAGATGGCGATGGCGTTCTCCTTCCTCGCGGCGAACTTCCCCACCGGCGCCGACCGCGACTGGCTGCGGCTGTTCGTGCAGTCGCTGCGTGACGAGAGCAGCCGCTTTTATCACTCGTACTGGCTGCAGCAGCAGCGCGAGCGTGCCGGCGTGCTATCCGTGGTGGACACGCTCTGGCAGCGCGCGTACAGACCGAAGATGCAGCGATTCCTGAACAACACCGGTCAGGCGTCGGGTGATGTGATTCTGTCGCTGCCCCTGAACGGCGAAGGGCGGACGCAGAGCAACGGCAAGCAGGCGAACATCTTTACGGTGACGTTCCCGGTCCGCGAAAGCGAGTCGGCGGAAGCGATTTACGTCATCGCCCACGAAGCAATCGGCAATCTTGCGAACACCGCCGTAACCGACAACATCACGCCGGAACAGCGCCGCACCGGTGTCGGCGAGAGATACACGAGCGCGGCGGCGGTGCGCGGCGGTGCGCTGCTGCTCCAGCGCGTCGCGCCTGAGCTGGTCGACGGATACGCGCGCTACTACCTGCGGGCGGTCAACCGTCCCGCCGGCGCCAATCCGATGACGACGCTTGCGACGGTATTCTCGCTCCCGGAAACGATCCGTGATGCGCTCAACCGCCAGCTCGAGGTCGTGCTCGGCGGGATCTGATCCCGATATCATTCATCATGGCCGATGATAAGAGTGCCCTCCCGGCACGCCAGAACCTGCTCGACAGACAGGCGCTGGAGAGAGTGCTGGCGAGGGCGGCGGAACTGCAGGGCGCGGGCGTAGTCCCGGAATCAGGGGAGCTGCTGAGTGAGTCACAGCTCCTCGACATCGGTAAGGAAGTCGGACTCAGCTCCTCGACACTCAGCCAGGCGCTCGCAGAGGAAAGAACGCGGGTCGCTGTCCCCGAGGAGCGGGGCTTCATCGCCCAGATTGCCGGTGCCGCGTTCGCCAGCGCCACACGCACCGTGGCTGGGAACCAGCGTGATGTGATGGCCACTCTCGACTGGTGGATGCAGCACGAGGAGTGCCTTCAGGTGGAGCGGCGATTCGCGGACCGCATCACGTGGGAGACGCAACGCGGATTGTTCGGCAAGCTCAAGCGCACCGTGAATCTTGGCGGTCGCGGTTATCATCTCGTCGACGCGAGCAGAGTTTCGGGAACCGTCGTTCCCGTTGACGGCGGGCGGGTGCTTGTTCGGCTGGACGCCGACGTAAGCTCCAGTCGCGCGCGCCGCGTTGGAATGGGCGCGCTGCTCGCCGGAGGAACCGGTATCGGCGGCGCCGTTCTCGGGCTGGCACTGGTCGTCGCCAACATTCCACTGATCCTTGCGGCGGGCGCCGTAATGGTGCCACTCGCCGGGGGCTCAGCGGCGGCGTACACGCTCGCGCGAGGGCACCGCACCCTCCTCGGCAGAATGCAGCTTTCACTCGAGCAGATTCTGGATCGCCTCGAGCACGGGGAGATGAAGCTACCGACGCCGCTGCTTGGCGGCCTTGGTTCACTCCCCCGACTTCCGCGCCGGTAGATTACGGACGCCATATGCCAAGCGAGGCGCAGACGAAAGAAATTCGGAAGGTGGGCGTGCTCGGCGGCGGACTGATGGGAAGCGGCATCGCCCAGGTTTCGGCCGGGGCGGGATTTCCGACAATCGTCCGGGAGATGTCCGAAGCGCTTGGCGCGCGGTCGCGGCAGTCGGTCGAGAAGGTGCTCGCAAAGGGCATCGAAAAGGGAAAGGTGACGGCGGAGCAACGCGATTCCACGCTGCGCAATCTCCACT
>JACCRL010000059.1 GCA_013813605.1 Gemmatimonadaceae bacterium | reverse complement strand
TTCCACACCTACTCGAAGTTCAGTCCGGCGGCGGCTGACGCGGTGGATCTCCAGGCGCTGCTCGATAAGCTCGCGGATTTTCTTCTCCAGTCGGGCTTCGCCGGCGGTCAGAACTTCAATCCCTACTTCGACGACTTCGACCAGGAGCCGGATCGCTCCGTGGAAGCGCTGCGTCAGGCCATCCTCGACGCACTGATCGAGAGCAAGCAGTTCACGCCCGAGCTGCTCAAGGCGCTGCGCGGAGACGGAACCCAGGAATCGCAGGAAAAGCTCGCCGAGCTGCTGGACGAGCTGATCAAGCGGCTCGCCAGCGAGGGATATCTCAACCTCGAGGCTCCCCCGCAGATGCCTGCCGGCCACCAGCCCGTCACCGGCCGCGGCGGCCAGGCACACGCCGCCTCGAAGAACGTCCAGTTCAATCTCACCGACAAGGGCATCGACTTCCTCGGCTACAAGAGCCTGCGTCACATCCTTAGCTCCCTCGGCAAGTCCAGCTTCGGATCGCACGATACTCCGCATCTCGCCACCGGGATCGAATCCGACGGCTGGAGCAAGGCATACGAGTTCGGCGACGTTCTGAACATCGACGTCAACGAGACGCTCAAGAACTCTCTCGCGCGGACGGGCTCGCTCAAGTTGCCGATGGACCTCGACTACGGCGACGTAATGGTGCGCCAGGCCGAGTACCGCTCGTCGTGCGCGACGGTGCTGATGCTCGACACATCGCACTCGATGATTCTGTACGGTGAGGACCGCTTCACGCCTGCGAAAAAGGTCGCGCTCGCGCTCACCCACCTGATCCGCACCCAGTTTCCCGGCGACTCGCTGCAGGTCGTTCTCTTTCACGATTCCGCCGAGGAGATTCCGCTTGCCCAGCTGCCGCAGGCGCAGGTAGGTCCGTATCACACCAATACGTCCGAGGGGCTCAAGCTGGCGCGGCGTCTGCTCCTCGCGCAGAAGAAGGACATGCGGCAGATCGTGATGATCACCGACGGCAAGCCGAGCGCGATGACGATGCCCAACGGGCAGGTCTACAAGAACTCGATGGGGCTCGACACGACGGTGATCGCCCAGACGCTGCGCGAGGTCGCCAACTGCCGGCGGTCAGGGATCCTGATCAACACGTTCATGCTTGCGCGCGACAGGGCGCTGGTGGAGTTCGTGAAGAAGGTTTCGGAGATCGCCAAGGGCAAGGCCTACTTCACCAATACGATGACACTCGGCCAGTTCATCCTGATGGATTTCCTCAAAAAGAAAACGCAGAAAATCTCATGACTTTTTCACGTCCGGCTTTACTGTCTGCCGCGTTTGCGGTAACGGCGGCGACTGGTTGCGCGTCCGCCGGATCGCGGGGTGATCGGGCCGCTAACGATCTGCTCATCACCAACGCCAGGATCGTCGACGGCACCGGCAATCCGTGGTACCGCGGTACCGTCGCGGTGCGTGGCGACCGCATCACTTACGTCGGGCCGGCAACGGCCGGGATGACGGCGAAGCGCGTGATCGATGCGCGAGGTCAGGTGGTCGCCCCGGGTTTCATCGATATGCTCGGCCACTCCGAGTATTCGATTCTGCGCGGGCCGCACGCCGTGTCGAAGATCACGCAGGGTATCACCAGCGAGATCACCGGCGAGGTGCACTCGGCCTGGCCGAACATTTCATTCGGTGAGAGTCCGGATCCTCGGCAGCCGTGGCGGTCGCTCGGGGAATACTTCCGTCATCTCGAGCAACAGGGCACGGCGATCAACCTCGGCACCTATGTGGGGACGAGCTCGGTGCGCGAGGCGGTAATGGGCGACGACTCGCGTCATCCGACTGCCGGTGAGATGGCGCGCATGGGCGCGCTCATCGATTCGGCGATGCGGGACGGCGCGATGGGCGTGGGCACGGGACTGATATACCTGCCGAGCGTGTATTTCTCGACCGAAGAGCTGATCGAGCTCACGAAGTACGCCGCACGTTACAAGGGCGGATACGCTACGCACATGCGGAGCGAAGGGGCGGCGTTGCTCGACGCAGTGCGCGAGACCATTCGCATCGCCGCCGAGGCGGGAACGTGGGGCCAGATAAGGCACATCAAGTCGCGCTCGCTCGCACAGATGCAGGCCGCTATAGCACTGGTCGACTCGGCGCGGCGCGCCGGGATAGATGTCACGGCCGACCAGTATCCTTACATCGCGAGCGGCACGGGCCTCAAGGCGATGCTGAACACGTGGGTGCAGGAAGGCGGCAACGATTCACTCGTGATCCGGCTTCGCGATCCGGCGGTGCGCGCGCGCCTGAAGGCGGAACTGGGCGCCGATAGCGCGGCGGGAATTCGGACGACGGCCCGCACGATGATCAACGAGGTGAACGTCGATTCGCTAAAGAAGTATCAGGGAATGCGTCTGAGCGAAGTGGGAAGACTGCGCAACCAGGACGCGTATGATGCTGC
>JACCRL010000015.1 GCA_013813605.1 Gemmatimonadaceae bacterium | reverse complement strand
CACGGGCCGCGGGGCGCTGTTGCGCGTGCATGTCAGACTATAGGCAGTAAGTCCGACCACGCTACAAGCCTTCCGCAGCCCGTCTCTCCAAGGACGGGCTTTTTTCTTTCCGCCACCCAACTCATGCTCAAGATTGCACTGCCAAACAAGGGACGACTCGCCGACGACACGCGCGAGCTATTCGGAGACGCCGGGCTGCCCGTCCTCTCGAGGGGCGATCGCGCGCTCTCTGCCTCGCTCGGTGGCGAGTTCGAAGCGCTGTTCGTCCGCGCGCAGGACATCCCGGAATTCGTCGCCGACGGCGTGGCCGATGTCGGTGTGACTGGCTGGGACCTCGTATGTGAAGCCCGACGTCCCCTCGACCGCCGCCTCGACCTCGGTTTCGGCGAATGCCGGCTCGTCGCGGCCGCGCGCGAGGACAGCGCCGTAATGTCGCTGGACGACATCAGCTCGGGGCTCCGTATCGCCACTTCCTTCCCCAACATCACACGCGAGTTCTTTCAGGCGCGGGGCCAGGCCGTGGAAGTGGTGCCCATTTCCGGCGCCGCCGAGATCGCACCGCTGCTCGGCATCGCGGAGATGATCGTCGACATCACCTCCACAGGCTCAACGCTCAAGGTGAACGGACTTCGCGAGGTTGGCACGCTGCTCACCTCGCGCGCGCAGCTCGTCACCAGGCGGGATGCCTCGTTCGAGCCGGAAAAGAATGCCGCGGTCGATTCTCTCGTCATGGCCCTGGAATCGGTGATCAGAGCGCGGGGCACCCGATACCTGATGGCAAACGTGCCGCGCAACGCGCTCGATGCGGTGAAAAGAATCATCCCCGGCATCAACGGACCGACGGTGATCGACATCCTGAACGGTGGCGACCGCGTTGCGGTACACGCCGTAGTCGACGCAGGCACCGTTTACAAAACCATCTCCGCCCTCAAGGCAATCGACGCCAGTGGCATTCTCGTTACGCGCGTGGAACGCCTGATGCCGTGACCGTCGCCACCGGGAACGTGCTGTTCAGGCATGCATCCACTGTCAGCGATTTGCCAGAGCGTGACCGCGAGTCGCTTCTGCAAAGAGCAAAGCCGGGCGATGACGACGTGCAGAAAAAGACCACCGCTATCCTCCGGCGCGTCCGGCTCGAGGGTGACCGCGCGCTGCGCGAAATGGCGCTCGAGTACGACCGCGTCGTGCTCATGGCCATCGAGGTTCCCAGGGATGCGAGAAGCCGGGCGCTCGCCTCGCTGGAGCCGGGCCTGAGAGCAGCTCTCCAGCGGGCCGCACGAAACATTGCGGCAGTGCACTCGGCGACGGCGCCGCGGCAGGTCGAGATCGAAACGGAGCCTGGCGTTGTCGTTGGCCGCAGACCTGACCCGCTTCAGCGTGTTGGCATCTACGCTCCGGGTGGCCGCGCTTCCTATGCAAGCAGCGTGTTGATGGCCGCTGTCCCCGCACGAGTGGCGGGGGTGTCGGAAATCGTTCTCTGCTCTCCACCGCTCGTCGATGGATTGCCGGCAGCGGTGGTGCTCGCGGCCTGCGAGATCGCCGGTGTGGACCGTGTGTTCGCTCTGGGAGGTGCCGGCGCGGTCGGCGCGCTGGCCTACGGCACCGAGACCGTACCGAGAGTAGACAGGATTGTCGGTCCCGGTAACGCGTATGTCGCCGAAGCGAAGCTCCAGGTCAGCAGAGATGTCGGAATCGATTCGCCCGCCGGGCCAAGCGAGCTGCTGATCATCTGCGACGAGAGCTGCGACTCCGAAACGATCGCGCTGGAAGCCGTTGCCCAGGCGGAGCACGATGTCGACGCGTGTGTCGTGGTGATCTGCATTGGGGAAGGCGTGACAGCGCGGGTGACCGATGCAATTTCAAAAGAACTTGGCGGCGTTCCTGAATCCACGGTTGCGCGCGCGGCGCTCGAGCAGAACGGCGCCATTCTCGGTGCCGTCTCACAGACGGAAGCGATCGCCTTCGCCACTGAATTCGCTCCGGAGCATCTGATGCTTTGCGTGCGAGACGCGGAAGATCTTCTGCCGCAAGTCCGCAATGCCGGCTGTGTCTTCATCGGTGGC
This sequence comes from Gemmatimonadaceae bacterium, assembly GCA_013813605.1. GTDB lineage: Bacteria > Gemmatimonadota > Gemmatimonadetes > Gemmatimonadales > Gemmatimonadaceae > UBA4720. The sequence goes on along the minus strand of JACCRL010000015.1, from coordinate 307 downwards.
CAGTCTTCAGTGACGTTCGGCGACTATCTCACCGGAGGGAACCACGTGCTCCCAACCCGCGGACTGGCGCGAAGCTACTCCGGGCTTGGGCCGCTGGATTTCGTGCGCTGGACATACTATCAGAAGGTCGATCGTGAAGCAGCCTGCCGGCTCTCTACGGACACGGCGATGCTTGCCAGCGCCGAAGGTCTGCCCGCTCACGCGCGCGCGGCACTTGCATGGAGTCGGCAATAATGCCCGCGAGAAATGCGACGGCTACGACGTCACCGCTCGCCGGCCGGAATGACGGGATCGCTGTCGTGAGGCG
>JACCRL010000440.1 GCA_013813605.1 Gemmatimonadaceae bacterium | reverse complement strand
GTGCCCGCCAAAGTGAACGGGTACAAGCGCTTTCACGGCTGGCCGCCGCGTCTCGCCAATCGATTGAGCAGTCAACGCGGGAAGACCGTCGCCTACATCGGCGAATTCCGCGCCTCCCCCCAGATAGAGCGAGGCGTTCGTCGTGGCGACGAAAGTGATTGGCGACGTTAGCACACTTTTTCCAGGGCCAATTCCCGCCGCGAAATACGCAGCGTGCAGAGCGGCGGTTCCACTGTTGACGGCAACCGCGTACCTGGCCCCGACCGCTGCGGCAAGCTCCTGCTCGAACTCCTCGATCAGAGGTCCCTGCGTCAGCATGGGGCTTCTCAGAGCACCCACCACCGCGTCGATATCAGCATCGGTGATTTGCTGCGTGCCGTAGGGGATCACCGCTACTCCAGCTGCAGAGTCTTGAGGAGATCCCGTACTTCCGCAACCGTGAGACGCTGCGGGTTGTTCTCGCTCGTGTAGCTGAAGCCGAGCGGAACGGGCGTCCCTTCCGTCGTCGCCTTTCCATCCCACCAGGGGAATTCGGGCTCCACCACGTAGTAGCTCCCCATGTCACGAGTGCGTCGCGCATCGTCCTCGCCAATCATCAGCTCATGAAGCTTTTCCCCCGGACGGATGCCAACGGTCTCCTTCACGCAGTCCGGAGCCAGCGCATCGGCAAGCGTCAGGATGTCGGTCGACGGAATCTTCGGCACAAAGAGTTCACCCCCGTGCATTCTCTCGAGCGCCTGCAGAACGAACCGCACTCCCTGCTCGATGGTAATCCAGAACCGGGTCATCCGCGGATCCGTGATCGGGATTTTCCCCGTCGACCGAACGGTCCTGAAAAAAGGAACTACCGAGCCGCGGCTGCCAACGACGTTGCCGTATCGGACGACTGCCATTCTGAGATTACGCTGGCCCGCGTAGGAGTTGCCGGCGATGAACAGCTTGTCGGAGCACAGCTTTGTCGCTCCGTAAAGATTTATTGGGTTAGCCGCCTTGTCGGTGCTCAATGCAACCACGCGCGTCACGTTGGTTGAAAGCGCCGCCTCGATCACGTTCTGGGCGCCGAGAACGTTGGTCTTGATGCACTCGAAGGGATTGTATTCCGCCGCCGGCACCTGTTTCAGCGCGGCAGCGTGAATTATCACGTCGACGTCCTGGCAGGCGCGCTTCAGGCGTTCCACATCCCGGACGTCGCCGAGGAAAAAACGCATGCGCGGATCCGAGATTCGCTGAGCCATCTCGTATTGCTTGAGCTCATCACGGCTGAACACGATGACCTTGCGTGGCTGGTATTCAGCCAGCACGACCTTTACAAACTGTGTTCCGAATGACCCTGTGCCGCCGGTCACCAGAACCGTTTTATCTTGAAGCATCTGCCAGGTTAAAGAGGAAGTCCGCTTGCCAATCCGCCCTGTGAAAATCGGTGGGATTGTAGCGGGCCAAACGCGCGCAGCGCGGGGGGGAAAAGCGGCGCTGTAAAGTTGCCAATCACGGGCGGTTCGGTCAACCCCGCTGCAGTGTAAATGGGCAGTTAGTGGCGGCATCTAACGGAACCCTTGCCTTGCGCCCCGCTACCAGACGGTCCTGCCACCATCCGCAACGAGCACGGCCCCAGTGACATATGATGATGCGTCCGAACACAGGAAAGCCACCGCCGCCTTGTACTCGTCGGGCCGGGCAAGTCGTCCGAGAGGAATTCTGCTGTTGACCCGATCGAGAAACTCCTCCGACTGAGCTGCCATGACTCCGCCAGGCGCCAGCGCATTCACTCTGACATTCTGGTCGGCCCAATACGTAGCAAGGTATTTGGTAAGGCCGATGATCCCGTGCTTGACGACAGAGTAGGTGACCGGCTTCACGGGCTGCTGATCGCGTGAAAGCCCAACCTTCGCATACAATCGCTGGTCCGGGGCGACGATTCCAAGGTCTGAAGAGATGTTGAGAACCACACCACGATTGCGAGCTGCCATCCTCGATCCGATCACCTGGCAGCATATGAACGCGCCGGTGAGCCCGACGGCGATGTCGTTCTCCCACGCAGAAAGTGAGAAGTTCTCGACGCGGCTGAACTCCTGCCCCGCTGTCGCACCCACCTTCGGATCGTTCGCCGCGTTGTTGATGAGGATGTCAATCGCGCCGTAGTCCCGCTCGACAGCGTCCACTACGCCGACGAGGTCACGCTGATCTGTCACATCCAGGCGGACGGCGCCCGTTCTCACACCAAAGGCTTTTTCTATGTCGTCGGCGGCTCGCTGCGCGCGCTTGAGATCGACATCTCCGAGCACCGCGATCCCGCCCATTTCCGCGATCGCTTCGCCATGACGGGGTCCGAGAAGTCCACCTCCACCGGTGATGAGAGCAACCTTCCCGGTGAGATCGAATGCGCGAGTGATTGACCGGGGATTCTCAGATTCCACGGGTCTGGCCCCCGTCCACCACCAGGTTTGTGCCGGTTACGAAACCGGCAACTTTATCCGAGGCCAGGAACACCACCGCTGAGGCAATATCCAGCGGCGTTCCGAAGCGCCCAAGGGGTACTTCGGCCTTGATGTATGAGTCGACGCCCCCCGGATCGGCGGCACGCCTCTTTTCCCACGAGCCTCCCGGATGTAGCACGTTGCCCGGCGAAACAACGTTGACCCGAATTCCGCGCGGGCCCAGTTCCCGGGAAAGCGTTTTCCCGAGAGCGATTATTCCTGCCTTCGCCGTGGCGTAGGCTAACGGAGCTGAAAGGGCTTCGATCCCCGCAATCGAGGATATCAACACCACTGCCCCACCATTCCCGGGCATGAGTGAAACCGCCTCGCGCGTGGCTAGTACGGCCGAGAGGAGATTCTCCTCCAGAATACGGTGCCACTCCTTTTCGTCTGCATCGAGCCCCCGCTTTCCCGTACCCGATCCGACATTTGCGACGATTATGTCCAATCCGCCCATGCGCTCCTTCGCACTTGCGAGCACACGCCGGACTTCCTGCTCGCCAGCCGCGAAATCCGCCGTGAGCGCAACGGGGCTCCCATGCGGCGCGAGAGCGGCCGCCGCTGCCCGCAGCCGGGCCTCGTCCCTTCCCGTGATCGTCACTCGCGCGCCTTCCCTCAGAAACTCCCGGGCGATCTCGAACCCGATTCCGCGGCTGGATCCGGTGACGACTACGCAGCGACCGCTCAGGCCAAGATCCATCAGGTCCGGTCCAGATACTTTTCGGTGAGCGCGCGAATCAGGCTCAGGTAGTCCCTCGCTGCCTCCACGTCGTCAGTCCCGCGTGCGCCCTGAATTACGAGGGCTCCACCATATCCAGCATCAGCGAGCGCGCGAAACACCCGGTCGAAGTTTACGGCGCCTGTCCCCAGCGGGACCGTAGTGCCGCCAAGAATTCTGTCCTTGATGTGGACGTTCTGGATGAATTGCCCGATGGCTTTGATTTCCTCGTCAGGATCGTATCCGAGCGAAGCGCTGTTTCCCGAATCGAAGTTCGCGCCGACCATTGGGTCGCCGGCGCCCTCGAGAAGCCGCCGAAATCTCTCAGGGGGCAAGTCAGTCTCCAGCAAAATGGCAACCCCGGCCGGCTTCGCCACTTCGAGAGCGGCACCGAGCGCACCGAGCAGTGCCTGCTCGTCCTCATCGGATTTTAACGATGACTGGTCCACACAGGGAATCTCCACGCACCGCGCGCCAACCTCTCCTGCAGCCGTTATCAGTCTCAGGAGAACGTCGAGCGAACTGCGCCTCTCCGCGGCAGTGCCGCGAAACAATGGGTGTTCCATGAAAAAGTCCGCGCACACCGAGCGAACTGCCACTCCGGTCGCGCGAGTGACCTCCCGTACCTGTGCGATTCCGGCCGCGCTCCAGAAGGGGTGATCCTCTATGCGCGGCCCCTCGAAGATGAACTCGATGAGGTCGAAGCCGAGGTCGGCAGCGATGGGGAATTCCAGCAGCCAATCGGTCCACGGAAAGGCCTGGATTCGCCCGTCGATGCGTGGGAGAAGCCTCCCCTGCATTATTCCGAGCTCGGTCAACTGCGGCCTTCTCGTCCGTCCGATGTCTTCTTCGCATCCTCTTCGCCGAGCAAGTGACGGGCGAGTGCGCGGATGGCGCCGCGTCCCCGATTACCGCCGAGCACGTAACGGGCACTCGCGCGTACATCCGCCGGGACGTCACCGGGTACGAAGGACTGCTCGATCGCCCGGAGGAGCGGAGCGTCGTGCAGCGAGTCGCCGACGAAGCAGACTTTATCGGCCGCCAGCTTGCCCTCGGCGAGCAGGCCCTCGTACGCGGAGAGCTTGTCCTTGCATCCAGCTATCATGATGTCCGGATTGAAACGTCGTTCCACATAATCACAAAAGCCGCCGCGCTCACCAGTGATGAAGCCAACGCGCGCTCCCGCGCGCTTCAATCTGAATATCGCGTCGATGTCATCGAACGATATTCGTTTGTGTTCCCTGCCCTCGTCGTCGACGAGAATGGTTCCATCAGTGAGCACCCCGTCGATATCGAGGAGGACGGTGAATCCTTCGAGAGTTATCGGATTGTCCATCCGCCATCCACGACGAGACCGTGTCCCGTTACATAGCGCGAAGCATCCGATGCGAGGAACAGGAGTGGCCCTTCCAGCTCCTCCACCCTGCCAACGCGACCCAGCACGGTCTTGCCCGCGAGCACGGAGAGAAACTCCTCGTCCGGAGGTGCGTTGAACGCAGAGGTATCCGTGTTCGGAAAGGGTCCGGGCAGGAGCGCGTTGCACCTGATTCCACTCGCCCCATAGAAGGATGCTACGTACCGGGTCAGCGCGAGGAGACCCGCTTTTGCCGCTCCGTACACTGGGGGATTGAGGGCCTGTTTGCCCTCATAGAGCTTCGGGTCGGGCGCCACGATCGCATACATCGAGCTGATGTTGATTATCGAGCCGCCCGCGGCGCGCATTGCTGGAGCGAGGGCCTGGATCGCTGAGGCTTGCCAGACGATGCCCGACTCGAGCCCGCGCACCCAC
>JACCRL010000414.1 GCA_013813605.1 Gemmatimonadaceae bacterium | reverse complement strand
CCGTGGCGGTCGACGAAATCCTTTTGAGCGGGGATGTACGGGCTGTCTTTCGCCTCGGCAACGTGAAAAACTCCGTAGCGTTTGCCCGCCAGCTCACTGAGCAGGTCCGCGGAAGGCTTGAGGACGTACTTGAGCTCGAGCCCGAACTCCTTGATCAGCTGCGCGATCATCGGCGCCTTTTCGACGATCTCCGGACTTGGTAGCGGGATCGCTTTGTGTCCCTGCGAGAGGTGGCGCGAATTCCAGCTCGCCGTCTCACCGACGGTAGCCATCAGCGTCAGGCACTTCATCGTGCTCGCCGGCGGAACCACGCCGAGCACTCCTTTCGCGAACTTCTGCAGCTCGGGGTCGAGCCCCCCGAAATCATGGGTTTTGTAGCACCTCACCAGCGCACAGGCTTTTCCACCCTCGGGCTTGGTCAGCTCGTCGTAGAAGAACCGGCACACCCGCTGTGCGGATGCCTCCAGAGTCGGGGCGCCCGAAACGGCCTCGCGAAGCTGGTGACTGCATTTCAGCATGTCTCCAAGGCCGAAAGTTGTAAGATCGAACGCCATGCGGAGGATGGGTAACGCGCAGCCGGTTACCTGCCGGCCAGGCTGGTCTACGGGCTACTGTGTAAGAATTGCGCCACTTCTCCAGGAAGCCCGCTCTCGACGGGTTCCGGAACGGTCTGCACCTTTGGGGCTCCCTCCGACATCGGCCAGACCATGCCCAGCCCCTCCGTCCGCCCCTTCCTTGCACTTACAATCGCCGCATCGGCGTTGGGCTGCACCGTTGCAGCACAGGGAACCGCCGCCAGATCGCGCCCTGATATCGTGCGCGCCGATACAGCGGCGCTCCGTCGCACGCTCGATTCCATCGCCGGCGCCCACCAGGGCGTGGTGGGGTACAGCATCATCGACATGGAAACAGGCGCCCGCCTGAATCGCCGCGGTGACGAAAAATTCTCGACCGCGAGCCTGATCAAGGTGCCGATCCTCGTCACCGTCTACGACCTGGTCGCCAGAGGAATGATCTCCCTCGACGACCCGCTCACCGTACTCAAGATCGACCAGGTGGCGGGCTCGGGGATCATTCAGTACCTGCACAACGGCACCGTGCTCACTGTACACGACGCCGCATGGCTGATGACGACGATCAGCGACAACACGGCAACGAACCTGCTGCTCGACCGCATCATCATCCGCCGCGTCTGGGCAAAGATGGATTCGCTCGGCCTGAGCGCCACACGTGTGCACTCGAAGAGCTTCCTGCGCAACTCGAGCGTGGCGATGGACAGCTCGGTGAAATACGGCCTCGGTGTGACGACGCCGAATGAGATGGCGCGCCTGTTTGAGCTGCTGGCGCTAGGTAAGGCGGTCAACCCGAAAGCAGATTCGGCGATGCTCGACATGCTGGCCCACAATAACGATGATGTGCTCCTCCAACGTTACGCCGGCGGTGTGCGTGCCGCCCACAAAACTGGCGCTACCGACGCCGTGCGCACGGAATGCTCACTGTTCTACCTGCGCAACCGGATCATCGCCTGCGTGATGAGCCGCGAGAACAAGGATCAGCGGTGGATTCTCGACTCGGAGCCCCAGCTTACTCTTGCCAACATGGGCGCGGCGATCGTGAAAGCCTGGGGCGGACCACCTCCCGCCCCGCCCTCTACCTGAAGGCAAGCCGGCGGGATCGCCATCATGAACCCGGTCGAGATTCTTGCCGTCGCGATGACATTGCTCGGCATCGTGCTCACGATCCGGCAGAACATTCTTTGCTGGCCAATCGCGATCATCGGCGTGCTCGCCTATCTCTTCGTCTTTGCCCGCGCGCGACTCTACGCCGATGCGGCGCTGCAGCCGATCTTCGTCGCGCAGAATATCTATGGTTGGTGGTACTGGTCGCGGGGCGGAGCGAGGGGCGAAAACACGACCCCGATTGTCACGCTGACCTGGGCAAAGCGAGCGGGCGTGGCGGGGATCACCGCGGCGGCGGCGCTGCTGGTCGGCTTTGGCCTCGCACGCTGGACCAATGCAGCCGCGCCCTACGCCGATGCCACTCTATCGGCGACGAGCCTGACCGCGAATCTACTGCTCGCGCGGAAGGCTCTCGAGAACTGGTGGCTTTGGATCGCCGTCAACATCGGATATGTCGTGCTCTTCTGGCGCAAGAACCTCACGCTCTCCGCGGCACTCTACGTGGTCCTGCTCGGCCTCGCAGTCGCGGGACTGATCGAGTGGCGGCGCAAGAAGGCCGGCGAAGAGCGCCCTAGGCCGATTTCTTTCGTGCGCTGAAAACGAGCACCCCGCCAATCACGACCGCGGCAATGCCGGCGAGAGGCGGCACGAGGCCCTTTTCCCTGGCGGTAACCTTGAGCGGTCCGACCTCGACTTCGTTACTGCTCTTAGTGTACGGCAGCCCGCCGCGGACGATGATGAAGGCTCCCAGAACAATGAGAAGCACGCCAATCCAGCCGAGTGGTTTCATGATTGCTCCAGTGAACGAGGGGTCAGGTATCCTGTGACAGTCCCCTCACGACGGCAAGGCACAATTGGCACTACCTCGCCATGGCGGCGCGACGCCCGAGTGCATCCACGACTCCGAGATAGATGAACGACAGTCCCATGAACATTGCCTGGGAAACGGGCGACACGCCGTGCACTCCGCGCCAGGAAATCAGCAGGCATATTGTAAAGAATGCCGCCGTACGCGCCCAGGAGTTCTGCACGAAGCGGCCGGTGAGATAGTAGACCAGGCCGGCGAAGGCGCCGGACACGGTCCCCAGAGCTACCACCGTGATCGTCCCTTCCACGGTGAATGCGGGTGGTCTTCCTTCAATGTGCGCAGCGACGCGCATGAGCAGGCGGCTGCCGATACCGAGAATCAGCAGTCCAGGGAGTGTCCCGCGCAGCACGTCGGATTTGAATCTGATTCGTCACCTCCGTCGCCGCCCTACGTTGCGCGCCTGGCACTTGTTTCGAGCAGGAGTGGCAGCGCTCGTCCATCTACAGCACCCGCCGCACGAGATAGCACGCCGACTCGGCGACCTTCGCTCTCCATCCCCGCTTCACGAACGTGTCCAGCAATATCTCCTCGGAGTAACCTAGGTCTTCGATGAACATCTTCTCCATCTGCTTGCCGATCGATGGGTCGAGCATCATCAGGTTGGATTCCTCGTTGAACGACATGGAGCGGTTGTCAGCGTTCATGCTGCCGACCGACGACCACGTTCCGTCGACCACCAGCGTCTTGGCGTGCATCATCGAGGGCTGGTACTCGAAGATGCGGACGCCGCCGCGCAGCAGCTCCTCGTAGCGCGCGCGGCCCGCGTACCAGGTGCTCTTGACGTCGCTTTTTCCGCTCACCGTCAGGACTCTCACGTCCACGCCACGCTTCGCCGCGTCGCGAAGAAATCTCCGGAATGCCCTGTCCGGCACGAAGTAGGAATTGGACAGGTAGAACCGCTTGCGCGCGCCCGCCGCCGAGAGCGCGAAAAACCGCTCGGCCGATGTGCTGCCGACCGTCGGAGAAGCGTGCAGCAGTCCGGCAGCGACACTATCCCCGGTATCAGATGCCGGGCGACTCGCGGCCGGCAGCAGCTTCTCACCGGTGAGGAGGTTTCCCGACGCCTCCGCCCAGCAGACGATGAAGGTGGCCTGCAGCTGGCGCACCGCCGGGCCGGTGAACCTGACGTTCGTGTCGCGCCACTGTCCTTCGCTCCGCCCCGTGCCGTACCACTTGTCGTCGATCCCGAAGCCACCGGTGTAGCCGACGACTCCATCGATCACGATCACCCGGATGTGCGCGCGGTGCTGTGCCTTCTGCAGCGAATGAAAGCTGATCGGCCGGAATGGGCGGGTCGTCACGCCCGCCGCGCGCAACGTTTCGAAGTATTCGTCGGAGAGCGATGTGCCGAAGGCATCGTGGAGAAAATAGATGTCGACTCCGGCGCGGGCCCGCTCGACCAGAATCTCGAGCAGCGTATCCGCCATATGCCCCTTGTTGCAATAGTAGAGCTGCATCGTGATCGACTTCTTCGCCGAGCGCAGATCACCCCAGAGCCGCGGATATGTCTCGTCGCCATTGATGAACAGCTCGATCTCGTGCCCGGGGTCCAGGTCGACGTGCGTCAGCAGCTCCATGTGCTCGCGGAACGCAGGCTCGGCGATGCCCGGACAGCAGGTGTCTTCGCCTGGCGCGCCGACGGAAGTGACCGGAGTTCCGCGAACGACGTCGAGCAGGCCGATGACGAGCGCCACCGCGAGGATGGCGCCGAGGAGAATCAGGCCGCCGTAGGTGAGAATCTGCATTGAGTCAGGCTGGAGTCGAGGGCGCGGGGGAATCGGTGAGCAATCGACCCGTGCGGCCCTCGCTACGTGGCGCTCTCTCGCCCCGCGAAGATGAGGACGGACGCATGATTACCCCCGAAAGTCGGAATGACGAATCCTGTTGCGAGCAGACGTTGCTCGCAAGGTGGCGACGTGAATGTTCGCGCGTCCGTCGTAGACGCGGGCGGAATCCTGAAGAAGCTTCGTCGCCACCAGCAACGGGAGAGTCAGCAGACCAGACCCACTTCCGTCAGCTCCTCACCAGCTTCCGATATGCGATGCGGTGCGGCCGGTCCGCATCGGCGCCCTTCCGCTTCCTGAAGTCCTCGGCGTAGTCGCGGTAGCTTCCCTCGAACCACACCGTCTCACTGTTGCCCTCGAAGGCAAGAATGTGAGTTGCAATACGGTCGAGGAACCACCGATCGTGCGAGATCACAACGGCGCAGCCGGGAAATCCCACCAGCGCTTCTTCCAGCGCTCGCAGCGTGTCGACATCGAGGTCGTTGGTCGGCTCATCGAGCAACAGGAGGTTCCCGCCGGCCTTGAGCAGCTTCGACAGGTGGAGGCGGTTCCTTTCGCCGCCGGATAGGTCCTTCACCTTCTTCTGCTGATCGGCGCCCTTGAAGTTGAACTGCGCCAGGTACGCGCGCGCCTGCATCTCGCGCTTCCCGACCATGATCACGTCGTTTCCTTCGCTCACTTCCTTGTAGACCGTGTTCCCTTCGTTGAGCTCGCGCGCCTGATCCATGTAAGCCATCTGCACCGTTTCACCGATCGTCAACGACCCGCCGTCAACCTTCTCCTTGCCCGCGATCATGCGAAACAGGGTCGTCTTTCCCGCTCCGTTGGCGCCGATGATACCGACGATTCCGCCGCGAGGCAGCGAGAACGACAGGTTGTCGAACAGCACGGTGTCGCCAAACGCCTTCTTCAATCCCTTTGCGATCACTACATCGTTGCCGAGCCGGGCGGGCGGTGGGATGACGATCTCATTCTGCATCACCGTCTCGTCCTCGGCCGCCGTCGCCAGCTCCTCGTATTTCTGGATGCGGGCCTAGCTCTTCGACTGCCGCGCGCGCGGCGACATTCTTACCCATTCCAGCTCACGCTCCAGCGAGCGCTGTCGCGCCGAGGCCTGTTTCTCCTCAGTGGCGAGACGCGTGCGCTTCTGGTCGAGCCACGAGCTGTAGTTTCCTTCGTAGGGGATGCCCGCCCCTCGGTCGAGCTCCAGGATCCATCCCGCGACGTTGTCGAGGAAGTATCGGTCGTGCGTGACGGCGACGACCGTGCCCGGGAATTCGGCGAGGTATCGTTCCAACCAGGCCACTGATTCGGCATCGAGGTGGTTGGTCGGCTCGTCGAGCAGCAGCATGTCCGGTTCTTCGAGCAGTGTGCGGCAGAGCGCGACGCGACGTTTCTCGCCGCCCGACAGCTTTGTCACTTCCGCATCGGCGGGCGGAAGTCGCAGCGCATCCATAGCGACTTCTACCTTGCGATCGAGATCCCACGCATTCGCGGCGTCGATCTTCTCCTGAACCTTCGACTGCTGCTCCAGCAGCTTCGTCATCTCGTCGTCGGTCATCGGCTCGGCGAACTTCATCGAGAT
>JACCRL010000409.1 GCA_013813605.1 Gemmatimonadaceae bacterium | reverse complement strand
CCCTACATCCGCGCCCAGATCATCACTAAGTCGGAGTATATTGGCAACGTCATCGAGCTTTGCATGGACAAGCGGGGCGCGATCAAAAACCAGGTGTTTCTGACCCAGGACCGGGTAGAGCTTACTTTTGAGCTACCGCTGGCAGAGATCGTCTTTGACTTTTTTGACAAGCTCAAAACCATCTCGCGCGGTTATGCTTCCTTAGACTACCACCCCATCGGTTACCGACAGTCCAACATGGTCAAGCTGGATATTATGCTCAATGGCGAAAAGGTAGATGCGCTGTCCGCCATCGTACACCGCGACAAGGCGTACGAATGGGGAAAACGCCTGTGCGAAAAACTAAAAGAGCTGATTCCCCGCCAGATGTTTGAGATCGCTATACAGGCGGCGATAGGCGCCAAGATCATTGCCCGCGAGTCTGTCAAAGCCATGCGTAAGAACGTGCTTGCCAAATGCTACGGCGGCGACATCAGCCGGAAGCGCAAGCTGCTCGAGAAGCAGAAAGAGGGAAAGAAGCGGATGAAGCAAGTGGGCTCGGTCGAGATTCCGCAGGAGGCTTTCCTCGCCGTGCTGCAGGTGGACTAGTGAGCGGATCTCTCGTCGTGCAAACGAGCTTTCTCGGCGACGTCATACTCACGACGCCGCTCATCGCTGAGCTGGCGAAGCGCGGCCCGGTGGACGTCGTCGCCACTCCGGAAGGCGCGGCAGCGCTGGCCAACAATCCCGCGATCCGCCAGGTCATCCGCTACGACAAGTCGGGCAGCTACAGCTCCGCGCTGGGAATGCGGCAGACGGTCCGCCAGATAAGACGCAAGCCGCCCTATGGCGTCGTGTACCTGGCGCAGGGGTCGCTGCGGAGCGGGCTGCTTGCGGTGCTGACCGGTGCCGAGCAGCGGATCGGTTTCGCGAGCTCGACCGGGCGCATGCTGTACACGACGCAGCTGAAGTACCGCCCTGAGAAGCATCACGCCGAGCGGCTGTGGTCCCTGTCGATGTCCGAGTGTGCGGATCCGCCCGTCGCGGAGCAGGTGCGGCCGCAGCTCTATCCCTCGGATCAGGACCGCGAAGCAGTCGATTCGCTTCTGCGCATCAACGGCGCACTCGATGCGTCATTCATCGCGCTGGCACCGGGTAGCGCGTGGGGCACGAAGCGATGGCCGTATTTCCGCGAGCTCGCCGCTCTGCTTGCCCGTGATCACCACCTCGCGATCATCGGCTCGGCTGCCGATGCTGATGCGGCCGCCGCAATCGCAAACGCGATACCGCCAACCAGTGTCATCAACGCCGTTGGCCGTCTCTCTCTGCTGGCCTCGGCCGAGTTGATCGGACGCGCGCGCGCAATCGTCACCAACGATTCAGCGCCGCTCCACCTCGCTTCGGCGATGGGCACGCCCACGATCGCGATCTTCGGCCCGACGGTGCCGGAGTTCGGGTTCGGTCCGCTGGCAGCGCGGCGCGGGGTCGTCGGGCACGAGGCGCTTGGCTGCCGTCCGTGCCACCGGCACGGGCCCGAGCGCTGCCCGCTCGGTCATTGGAAGTGCATGCGCGAGCTGGCGCCGGCACGCGTCGCGGAAGTGATAGACCAGGTTCTTGACTCTTCGGTGGCGGCATGAGCGTGAAAGAGCGTTACATCATCGGCGTGGATCTTGGCGGCACCAACATCGTCGCCGGCGCGATGCCGCTCGATGGCAGCCGCGAGATCGCGATGCGGACGATTCCGACAATGACGCAGACGGGAGCCGACAACGTCGTCACCCGCATCGTGACGATCATCGAGGAAGTAATCGCCCACACGATGAAGGAGACGGGCTGCGAGCGCTCGGACTTTCTGGGCGTTGGCATCGGGTCGCCGGGGCCGCTGAACCGGGAAACCGGCGTCGTGATCGCCGCCGGTAATCTTGGCTGGAAGAACTTTCCGCTGCGCGATGAGGTTGCAAGCCGCGTAAAGCTCGACGCAACGCTCGACAACGACGCCCGTTGCGCGACGTTCGGCGAATACTGGCGCGGAGCGGCGGTCGGCGTGCGCAATCTCATCGGCATGACGCTCGGCACCGGCATCGGCGGCGGGATCGTTTTTGACGGACAGCTTTACCACGGCGCATCCGATGTCGCGGGCGAAGTCGGACACACCACGATCGACTCCACCGGCCGCCGATGCAACTGCGGCAATTACGGGTGCCTCGAGGCGTACGCGTCCGGACCGGCGATCGCCGAGCGCGCACGCGAAGCGCTCGAGGGAAAGGAGGAATCCATTCTCAGCGAGATGGTTGGCGGAGACGTGTCGCGCATCACGGCGCAGACGGTCTACGAAGCGTCGAAGCGCGAGGACGCGGTGGCGCGGCAGGTCGTGCGCGACACGGCGCGCTTTCTTGGCGCCGGCATCTCCAATCTCATCAACATTTTCAATCCGGACATGGTCGTCATCGCCGGCGGCGTTACGCAGGCGGGCGACGCGCTGTTCGAGCCGCTGCGCGCCGAAGTTCGCCGCCGCGCCTTCAAGCCGGCGGTCGATGCGTGCCGCATCGTTCCCGGCGCGCTTCCGCTCTCCGCCGGCGTCGTCGGCGCAGTCGCGACGTTCAAGATGAAGACGCTGGGCGAGCTTTGACGGCGCGGCGCAAGAGAGTCGGCGTCATCGGCAGCATCGTCTGGGACGTGATCCACGGTCGCGATCCGCGCGACGCCGCCGTGGAAGAGTGGGGCGGCATCACGTACGCGCTCGGCGCGCTCGATGCGGCGCTTCCCGAAGACTGGGAGATGGTGCCGCTGCTCAAGGTGGGGCACGATCTCGCCCATTCCGCACGCGAGTTCCTCGGGACGCTCGACAAGGTCGCGGCGGAAGCGGCGCCGATCGTGGTTCCGCACCAGAACAATCGGGTCGAGCTCCACTATCACAGTGCCGAGAAGCGCTGCGAGCGGCTGACCGGCGGCGTGCCGGGGTGGAGCTGGCTGGGGCTCAAGCCGCTCCTCGCCGACGTGGATGCGCTCTACATCAATCTCATCAGCGGCTTCGAGCTCGACCTCGAGGTGGCGCAGCTCATCCGCCAGCATTTTCGCGGTCCGATCTACTGCGACCTGCACTCGGTGCTGCTCGCGCTGCAGCCGAACGGGGTGCGCACGCTGCAGCCGCTCGCCAATCCGGCAGCGTGGTGCCGGTGCTTCGACTTCATCCAGGTGAACGAAGAAGAGATGAGCATGATGGCCCCCGATGCGCTGGCGCTGGCGGCGATTGCGATCGGGAACGGCGTGAGCGCTCTCAACGTGACAATGGGCAGCCGCGGCGTCGTCTACTTCGCCGCACCCGGATTCGAACGCCTGTCTGACCTGCCACGCAAGCCGCTCGGCGACGCCGCGGGCGCGATCAGGACGGCGCTGGTGGCGGCAAAACCTCCCCGTCACGACGGCGGCGGTGATCCAACGGGCTGCGGCGATGTGTGGGGCGCGACCTGTTTCTCACGGCTGCTCGCGGGTGATAAGTTAGACGCGGCGATCGACCGCGCTCTCGACGCGGCGGCCCGGAACGTGGACCATCGCGGCGCGACCGGTCTCACGGACTACCTGCGCGGAGAGCTCAGCACCAAGTGACGACCATCATCAACGTTCCACATTCACTCGAAGACAAGTCGTTCGAGCAGGTGCTGGATCAGGTCGCCCCGCTGCCGCTGGACGAGAAGATCATTGTCGACACCCGTCACGCGCGCTGGGCGTCGCCGTATGGGCTCACCGCACTCCTTGCGCTGGCGCAGACGCGCGTCGAGCGGCCGATCCTTTACGTACCGGAAGCGGAGAACGTCAGCTCCTACTGGTCGCGCATGGATTTCTTCAAGCACGCCGCTGAGCTGTACGAGATCCAGGGCAAGGTGAAGGCGTCGCGGGCGACCGAAAGCAGCGTGCTGCTCGAAGTGACCTCGATCTCGAAGAGCGATGACATCCACACGGTGGTGGACAGGATCCAGCAGCGGGCGCAGGACGCGCTGGTGAAGAGCCTGCACCTTGACGCAAAGATCACCATGCGCTTCAGCATGGCGCTCTCCGAGGTGTGCCAGAACATCGTCGAGCACGCGGGGCGCGGCGGCTGGGCGGCGGTGCAGACGTACACGTGGCGGGTGCGGCTCGGCGGACGGAAGGTGGTCGTGATCGCGGTTTGCGATGCGGGCGTCGGCTTCCGGCAGTCGCTCGAGTCTGCAACCGGATTTCAGCGCAAGGACCGATGGGACGACGGCCAGGCGCTGGAGGAGACGGTGATGCGCGGTGCATCGCGGTTCCGCGATCCGGGCCGCGGCCAGGGGCTCGCCGGGGTGAAGAAGTTCGTGGGGACGTGGGACGGCAAGCTTTCCATCAGGAGCGGAACGGCGCGCATCGCCGTGCTGCCGAAGGGCGACTGGGACGAGGACGATCCGCTCGCCGAGGACCTGGCGCCCTTTCCCGGCGCGCAGGTGCAGATCACGATCCCGGAGCGAGTGCAGTGATCAACCACATCGACGTCAGCTCGATGCTGCGCAACGTGTGCGACCTGTACTCGAACCTCGTCACGCGCCCGACCGGCGCGGCGGTGCGCTGCGCCATCGAGCACGAGCTCGACCTCATCGGCGACCGCGCCCTGACGGTGATCGACTTCTCCCACGTCGGGCTGCTCGACTTCTCCTGCGCCGACGAGATCGTTGCCAAGCTGCTGCTCCAGTACGTGAGCGTGGATACGCCGCGGCGCGAGGTGTATTTCGTCTTTCGCGGCATCAGCGATTCACACCTGGATGCAATCGAGGCCGTGCTTGAGAGGCACCAGCTGGCGCTCGTGTCGCAGTTTGCGGACGGCGCGCCGCGTCTCATCGGCACCGTCGGCGGCAACGAGCGCAAAGCGTGGGAGGCAATTTCGGAGCTTGGCGCTGGCGGGGCGGCGGACGTTGCCGGCGCGAGCGGGATTTCGTCTGATGATGCCGCGCTGATGCTCGATACGCTGTGGCGCCGCCGCCTCGTCATCCGTTACGAGGATGGGTACGCCGCTGTTGGCGCGGCGACGGAAACGATGATACCGCTCCGGATGGGCGCATGATGGAAGGGTTCCAGCCGTGGCTGATGATATCGCGCTACATCGCGACAACGAAGAAGGACGCTGATCGCGGGCCGATGGTGCGCCTGAACCCTTCGGATGCGCGAAGGCGGCTGCTCGAAGACGGCGAGCTGGTGTGGATATACGGACCACGGCGCCACGAGCTCGCGATACTTGTATTCGACGACACCGTGACGCTGGGCAGCGTCGTCGCGCGCGACATACTCGGCGTCGCCCCAACGGAGGTAGTGCGCATCGTCAAGCACGACTTCGACGCGGGACGCAGCACCAGCAACCTCGGCTAGGAGGCCCGTTGGCAGCAAAGAAACGCAAGACGGGAATTTCAACGAACGCGATCCACGGTGGAGTGGATTCGCCGGTGGCGGGCGCAGGCGTATCGGCCGCCCTCGTCCAGTCGGTGAACTACGTCCAGGACTTCGGCACCAGCGAAGGGATGATGTACACGCGCTACGGCAACACGCCGAACGCGGAGCGCGTGCAGAAGCGCCTTGCCGTGCTGGAAGGCGCGGAAGCCGCGCTCGTCCTGTCGAGCGGCATGGGGGCGACCTGCTGCGCGATGCTGGCCCTCGTACGGTCGGGCGACCACGTCGTCTCGAGCTCGTGGATCTACGGCGGCACGCGGCGCCTGTTCATGGAAGACCTGCCCGGGATGGGAATCGAGGTAACGTTCGTGAACCCGATGGAGCCGCGCGGGTGGCGAAAGGCGGTGAAGAAGAACACCCGCGTCATCTTCCTCGAGTCGCCGGTCAACCCGACCTGCCGCGTGCTCGACCTGACCTCACTGCGCACGATGGCGGAGTCGAAGGGGCTCGCCCTCGTCATCGACTCGACCTTCGCGAGCCCGGTGAACTTCCGGCCGATCGAGCACGGCGTCGATGTCGTCATTCATTCGGCGACCAAGTACCTGAATGGTCACCATGACATTCTCGCCGGTGTCATACTCGGTACAGAGCCATTCATCGAGGAGGCGCGTCGCAAGATGGCAGTGTGGGGGCAGGCGCCCGATCCCTTTGCATGCTGGCTGCTGGAGCGTGGCCTGAAGACGCTCGCCGTGCGCGTCGAGCGGCAGAACGAGAACGCGATGCGAATCGCCGAGTGGTGCTCGAAGGACCCGCGCATCGCCAGGGTGCACTACCCGGGGCTGCCCGACCACCCGGATCATGAGATCGCCAGGAAAACGCTCGATGGTTATGGCGGCATGATGGCGATCGAGCTCGTTGGCGGCGGCGGCGCGGCGGAGGCATTTCTCGGGCGACTCGAGATCTTCACCCACGCGGCGTCGCTGGGCGGGGTGGATTCGCTCGTCAGCGAGCCGCGCTACACATCGCACGAGTTCCTCAGCTCCGAAGAGCGCAGCGCGATCGGAATCCCCGATGGATTTCTCCGCATGAGCATCGGGATCGAGGACGCCGATGACCTGATCGCGGACATCGAGCAGGCGCTTCCGCAGCAGAGATGATCCGGCTCCATGAAGTGGCGAAGGAATATCCCCGCGCCGGACTCGCGCTGAGCCACATCTCGTTCGCGGTGCGGAAGGGCGAGTTCGTTTTCCTCACTGGCCCGAGTGGCAGCGGCAAGACGACGATCCTGAAGATGTTGTACATGGGAGAGCGGCCGAGCTCCGGAGAAGTGCTCGTCAGCGGAGTGAGCTCGCGCACCGCCGGGGGGCGACAGATCTCCCAGCTGCGCCGCCGGCTCGGAATCGTGTTCCAGGACTTCCGGCTGCTCGAGGACCGGACGGCGGAAGCGAACGTTCGCTTCGCGCTCGAGGTGATTGGAGTGCCGAAGAGCGTCATCGGAGCGAAAGTGAATCGCGCGCTGACACAGGTCGGCCTCGTGTCGAAGGCGACGAGCTACCCGCGCGAGCTTTCCGGCGGCGAGCAGCAACGCGTCGCGATTGCGCGGGCGCTGGTGAACGATCCGTTCGTTCTGCTTGCCGACGAGCCGACCGGAAACCTGGACGAGCGCGCGACGCGCGGCGTGTTCCAGCTCCTGCGCGACATCAACGCCTCGGGCACCGCCGTGATCATGGCGACGCACGATCTCGACCTCGTGCGCCGGTCGGAATATCGCACGATCGAGCTGAACCACGGTCGCATCGTCTTCGATTCGGCGGAGTCGGCTCCGTCGGCGCAGTCCGCGGAAGGCGGCGGCAAGGCTCACATGCGCACTCCCACGGACTGGTAGATGCTCGCGATTCGTGAAACGCTGACCGCGTCGCGGCGCGCGCCACTGCTCAGCGCGCTTGGAGTGGTCACAATTGCCTTCTCGCTGTTCGCGTTCGGCCTTTTCGGTCTCGTGGCGATCAACATCCGGACCGCGCTCGAGCAGGTGGAGCAGCGCGTGGAAGTGCGCGGATTTCTCGCCGACGGAACGGCGATCGAGTCCGTGTCCGCGGCAATGAAGGATATTGGCGAGTTCCCTGAGGTGGCGCGCGTTGATTACGTCAGCGAGGAGCAGGCTCTGGCGCGCGCGCGGAAGGAGATGGGTGAGTTCGCCGATGTGTTCGAGGCCGGCGTGCTGCCCGCGTCGATTGAGGTGCACCTTCGCGTCGGGCTGCGCAGTCCCCGCGTCGTGAAGTCGGTGGCCGACCGCATCCGCACCTACCAGTTCATCGACGATGTACGCTACGGCGAGGAATGGGTCGAGAAGCTCTACCGGCTCCGCAACATCGCCACGATCGCCGGAACCGGACTCGGCCTCGCGTTCGCAACGGTCGCGGTGATTATCATCGGCGCGACGATACGGATGGCGGTGCTGGCGCGCGCGAAGGAGATCTCGATCATGCGACTGGTCGGCGCGACGGACATGTTCGTGCGGCTTCCATTCCTCATCGACGGCCTCGTCAAGGGACTGCTGGGCGGACTGCTCGCGCTGCTCTTCACCTGGTTCGCCAACCGCACCATCAACCGCTACTTCCTCGAGACGGTCTTCTTCGATCCGCAGCTGATGTTCCTTGGCATCCTTGCGGGCGCACTCATCGGAGTGCTGGGGAGCTTCGTCTCGGTGGGGAGGCATTTACGCAGCATCTGAAGCGCGCCGGTCTCGCGCTGGCGTGCTGCGCTTTCTGGGTCACCGGCGCAATCGCGCAGCAGCCGACAACCAACGAGGCGCGGTTGAAGGCGCAGCGCGATGAGCTGACCCGCATCCGGCAGGAGCGCGCCGACCTCCAGCAGCGGATGACCGGCCTGCAGAACACCGCCCACGAGCTGGCGGACGAGGTAACCCTTCTCGACCGGCAGCACGACGCGACACTCCGCGTCGTGAGATCTCTCGACCAGCAGCTCGTCTCGATCACCGAGGAAGTAAATGGGACGACGCGGGACCTTGACCGCGCCGAGCGTGAAGCTCGCATCAAGCGCACGACGTTGCAGAAGAGACTTGTCGAGATATACAAGCGCGGCCCGCTCTATTCGGCCGAGGTGATTTTCTCCGCTCACTCGGTCGGGCAGCTCGTGGCGCGGTACAAGTATCTCCACATCCTCACACTGCGTGACAAGGGCGTCGTCCGCCGCCTCGAGGACCTGCACACGCGTATCGGCTCGCAGAGGTCGCAGCTCGTAAGACTGCAGAGCGGTCTTGCCCAGAATCGCACCGAGAAGACGCAGGAAGCAGCGCGGCTCGTCGCGCTGGAGCAGGAGCGGTCGCGCAACCTCGTCCGCGTGCGCGAGGACGCGCAGCGAATGAAGGTGAGGCTCGCGGAGCTGGTGCGCAGCGAATCGAAGCTCAATAACGTGATCGCGTCGTTCGAGGTCGAGCGGAAGCGAGTGACGACACGCCGCGGGGCGGCGCCGGTGAAGGCGAGCTCGATCCGCACCGCCGATCTCGGCAAGCTCGACTGGCCCGTCGACGGGTCGTTCCTCTATCGATTCGGCAGATTCGTCAACCCGAACAACACGACGACGCGCTGGAACGGCATCGGAATCACGGCACCGGTCGGGACACCCGTAAAATCGGTCTCGACGGGCGAGGTCGCCTACGCGGGGCAGATGGGCACCTACGGCAACACTGTCATCCTCGAGCACGGCGGCGGCGACTACTCGGTGTACGGATCGCTCGAGAAGATGAACGTGCGCAAGGGGATGCGCGTGTCGAAGGGGCAAACGCTCGGCACCGTCGGCATCACGGATCCGGCGCTCGGCTCGCACCTGCACTTCGAGATCAGGCGCGGCGGTCCGGCAGTGGATCCCGCCGAATGGCTCCGTGCCGGGAGCTGATCCGCCGCCGGCGGCAGGCGGCCTCGGGGCGCACGTCTCCATCGCCGGAGGGACCAGCAACGCCCCGCCCCGTGCGAAAGTAATCGGCGCGACAGCCATGCAGATCTTCACGAAGATGGCCAACCGGTGGGCGGAGCGCGTATGCGAGGAGGCTGAGTGCACGGCGTTCGTCACGGAGCTCGGCGAGACCGGTGTCCGCGAGACGTGCGCGCACGACAGCTACCTGATCAACCTCGCGTCGCCTGATCCGGTACTCCGCGCGAGGTCGATCGAGTCGTTCACGAGGGAGCTCGACCGCGCGTCGGCGCTGCGGCTGCACTACCTCGTGTCTCATCCCGGCAACTTCATGGACGATCGCGACGGCGGTCTGGCGAGAAACGCCGAGGCAATCGGGATGGCGCTCGCGGCGGCGCCGGGACGCGTGACGCTGCTCCTCGAGACGACGGCGGGTTCGGGCACTGCACTCGGCGCGACGTTCGAGGAGCTGGCCACGCTGATCGAGCTGATTCCGGCGCCTGAGCGCGACCGCGTCGGAGTGTGCGTGGACACGGCGCACATC
>JACCRL010000404.1 GCA_013813605.1 Gemmatimonadaceae bacterium | reverse complement strand
AAGGGAGACCTGAGCCGCAAGATCACGGTGGACGTAAAGGGCGAGATCCTCGAGCTGAAGCAGACGATCAACACCATGGTCGATCAGCTCAGCGCATTCGCCTCCGAAGTAACCCGCGTCGCCAAGGAAGTGGGTACGGAAGGAAAGCTGGGCGGACAGGCCGAAGTGCCGGGCGTCGCCGGAACGTGGAAGGACCTGACCGACAACGTGAACTTCATGGCCTCGAACCTCACGGGCCAGGTGCGAAACATCGCCGACGTGACGACCGCCGTTGCGCGCGGTGACCTGAACAGGAAGATCACCGCCGAGGCGAAGGGCGAGATTCTCGAGCTGAAGAACACCATCAACATCATGGTCGATCAGCTCAGCGCGTTTGCGGCCGAGGTAACGCGCGTGGCGCGCGAAGTGGGAACGGA
Organism: Gemmatimonadaceae bacterium; assembly: GCA_013813605.1. Lineage (GTDB taxonomy): Bacteria > Gemmatimonadota > Gemmatimonadetes > Gemmatimonadales > Gemmatimonadaceae > UBA4720. Next base: position 1,785 of record JACCRL010000404.1, on the reverse strand, counting down.
AGGAAAGCTGGGCGGCCAGGCGAACGTGCCGGGCGTTGGCGGAACGTGGAAGGACCTGACCGATAACGTGAACACGCTTGCCGGCAACCTGACCGGCCAGGTGCGAAACATTGCCGCCGTCACTACCGCCGTCGCGCGCGGAGATCTGTCACAGAAGATCACCGTCGAGGCGAAGGGCGAGACCGCGGAGCTCAAGGACACGATCAACACCATGGTCGACCAGCTGAGCGCGTTCGCGGGCGAAGTCACGCGCGTGGCCAAGGAAGTAGGAACGGAAGGAAAGCTTGGCGGCCAGGCGAACGTGCCAGGAGTGGCCGGTACGTGGAAGAATCTCACCGACAACGTGAACGCGATGGCCGGCAACCTCACCGGACAGATCCGTAACATCGCTGACGTTACGACCGCTGTCGCAAAGGGAGACCTGTCGAGAAAGATCACCGTCGACGTGCAGGGCGAGATTCTCGAGCTGAAGAACACGATCAACACCATGGTGGACAGCTTGTCCGTGTTCGCCGGCGAAGTAACCCGCGTCGCGCGCGAAGTGGGCACCGAGGGAAGGCTGGGAGGACAGGCCAACGTGCCGGGAGTCGCGGGCACGTGGAAGGACCTCACCGACAACGTGAACTTCATGGCTTCGAACCTCACTGGTCAGGTGAGAAACATCGCCGACGTCACGACGGCGGTCGCGAAGGGCGATCTCTCCCGCAAGATGACGGTAGATGTAAAGGGCGAGATCCTCGAGTTGAAGAACACGATCAACACGATGGTCGATCAGCTGAGCGGATTCTCCTCCGAAGTCACGCGCGTCGCGCGCGACGTGGGAACCGAAGGAAAGCTCGGCGGACAGGCGAACGTGCCGGGCGTCGCGGGAACGTGGAAGGATCTCACCGACAACGTGAACACGCTGGCCGGAAACCTCACCAGCCAGATCCGCAACATCGCGCTCGTCACCACCGCCGTCGCCAAGGGCGATCTCTCGCAGAAGATCACCGTCGAAGTGCGAGGCGAGATTCTCGAGCTCAAGAACACCGTCAACGCGATGGTGGACAGCCTCCGGGTGTTCGCCGACGAAGTAACGCGCGTCGCCAAGGAAGTAGGCACCGAAGGAAAGCTGGGTGGCCAGGCAGAGGTGCCGGGCGCAGCGGGTACGTGGAGGGCGCTCACCGACAACGTAAACGCGATGGCGAACAGCCTCACGCTGCAGGTGCGAGCAATCGCCGACGTGGCGACGGCCGTGACGCGAGGCGATCTCAGCCGGCAGATCGCGGTCGAGGCGCAGGGAGAGCTCGACGAGCTCAAGAACAACCTGAACCAGATGATCGTGAACCTGAAGTCCACAACCGAGAAGAACTCGGAGCAGGACTGGCTCAAGACCAACCTCGCCAAGTTCTCGCGTATGATGCAGGGACAGAAGGATCTCGAGGCCGTCTCCAAGCTGATCATGTCGGAGCTGACGCCGCTTGTCTCGGCGCACCACGGCGCGTTCTACATCATGGAGGACGAAAGCAACACGCAGGTACTCAAGCTCATCGCGAGTTACGCCTACAAGGAGCGCAAGCACGTCGGCAACCGCTTCTACCTCGGTGAGGGTCTCGTCGGCCAGGCGGCGCTCGAGAAGAAGCCGATTCTGCTCACCAACGTCCCCGACGACTACATCCGCATTACGTCGGGTCTCGGTGAAGCGCCCCCGCGCAACGTGCTGGTGCTGCCGGTGCTGTTCGAGGGCGACGTAAAGGCGGTCATCGAGCTGGCGTCGTTCCTTCCGTTCAGCCAGATCCACCAGCT